>NZ_JBHIMA010000010.1:0-53841 GCF_042193775.1 Bartonella sp. OD88NMGDW
AATGCGAGTTTCCATGTTTTATCTCCTTGAATATGCTGGAGATACAATGTCTTTTTGCCAATTATGTTCCAAAAGTGGTAAATAGCCGATAAAAAGGGATAGGAAAGATCGAACACAAGACGGTGATCATCATGGTAGGGCATTTTCTTTTAAAACTTTTGTTTAAAGCACGTTCATAGAGAGTTTTTGTTGATCATAAAAAAGGGGTGTAAAAACGACAAGGCACGCTATTGGGATTTATGAGTTCATTGAACAAAATAATATGGATGTTTTTTTTGTTTATATTCTTTCACAAATAAAAGCACACTTTGTATAGAGAGCTCTTTCTTTGTGTTTTCAGCATTGTATTCTTTTGACAAATGCTTTTCTTTTTGATTGTATCAAAAGGTTTAAAGACAGACCGTGTTAGGATATAAAATGTTTTGTTCAGCTTTTTTTAAAAATAGTGAGAAATATGGACCGCTTTGTGTTGGTTTTGATCCGAGTCATAAAGTTTTGCAATCATGGAATTTAAGCTGTGATTATAAAGGTCTAAAAGATTTTTGTGATATTCTCTTAGCAGCGGTTGTGGGTAAAGTGGGGATGATAAAGCCTCAAGCCGCATTTTTTGAGTTATATGGGGTGGAAGGGCTTCAAATTCTCAAAGAGCTTATTGAAAATGCACAGGCACAAGGTTTGTTGGTTCTCGTTGATACGAAAAGAGGGGATATTGGCTCTACCGCTGAGGCTTACGGTAAAGCTTGGCTTGGTTCAAGCAGTGCGTTTAAAGCAGATGCTATAACAGTCAATCCTTTTTTAGGATTTGATGCTCTCATTCCTTTAATAAAGATTGCAGAAGAAACAAAAACGGCTGTTTTTATGGTTGTTCAATCTTCGAATCCAGAGGGAAGGCACATTCGAAATGCGCGCATTGGTGATCAAACAGTTTCTGTTCATTTGGCACAGCGTATTTTTGAATATAATAGCCAATCTTCAAGTCAATATCATCATGTTGGTCCTATTGGGGCAGTGATTGGAGCAACATTGGGCAATGAAGCAAAAGATACAATCGAACAGTTAGAAAATAACTTATTTCTCGTTCCTGGTATTGGGGCTCAAGGGGGAACAATAACACAATTAACTCAGCAGTTTCCTCAAAGGCTATGGCAGAATCTTATTCCTTCCATTTCAAGATCGATTACACAGGTTGGTCGAAATAGTGTTGATTTAAAAAATGTTATTCATGATTTTGCCGAGCAATCTAAAAATACGCTTCTATCTTAAAGTTTTTTGCTAAGTTATCAAAGAAAAAAAGCTCTTATAAAAGAAGGGGGCTTATCAAATTTTAAGTCAGATACTTCTTTCAAAAAGTGATTTGCTTTATCTAAAGTCAAGAGTTATTTTTGATCTTTTCAAAAAGTGTTCATATATTTCTTATTTTCTGTTGGGATTGGGAGGATCAAATACGGAAAGCAAATGTTTGAAAAAAAATGCAGAAATCTTGGAAATATATGAAAAATTGCTTCAAGGAAGACAAGATATAAGGAAGAAAATGCAAGGAATACCTGAACAGTGCTAAAAGATGAGGCATAAGAGGGCTTGGAGAGTGTATTCGTTTTGGGAACATTTTAGTTTAAGGGCTATGATTCATCTTACAGGATAAACTCTTTTAGAATATCGCTTTATAAGGATATTGTTTTTGTAAAATAAAAGACTCTAACATGTTATTAAAAGTTTTTAGATTGATAAAGTCATTGCAGCGTTGGTTTCTATGGGATAATGGTTATTCGTGAACACATATTGTTGCTAGAGAATAACATGTCATTGAAACAAGAAAAAACCAAAGCCCGTTTACCCCGTGGTTTTGTGGATCGTACAAGTGCACAGTTGTATGCAACTGAAACAATGATTACAAAAATTCGTGAAGTTTATGAACTTTACGGCTTCGAGGCACTGGAAACACCAATTTTTGAATATACGGATGTTTTGGGTAAGTTTTTACCTGATGAAGATCGTCCAAATGCGGGCGTTTTTTCGCTACAAGATGATGATGAGCAATGGATGTCTTTGCGCTATGATCTAACTGCTCCTCTTGCTCGTTATTTTGCAGAGAATTTTGAAGTTTTGCCAAAGCCTTATCGCAGTTATCGTCTTGGTTTTGT
The DNA here is from genome assembly GCF_042193775.1 of Bartonella sp. OD88NMGDW. Classification (NCBI taxonomy): domain Bacteria; kingdom Pseudomonadati; phylum Pseudomonadota; class Alphaproteobacteria; order Hyphomicrobiales; family Bartonellaceae; genus Bartonella; species Bartonella sp. OD88NMGDW. The sequence continues at coordinate 2,142 of NZ_JBHIMA010000010.1, forward strand.
GTTTCGCAATGAAAAACCTGGACCAGGGCGCTTTCGGCAATTTATGCAGTTTGATGCGGATATTGTTGGAACATCAACGGTAGCAGCGGATGCCGAAATTTGTATGATGGCAGCAGACAGTTTGGAAAAGTTAGGGTTTCACCAGCATGATTATGCCATTCGCTTGAATAACCGAAAAATTCTGGAAAGTGTTTTAGAATTGATTGGTTTAGGGGAAAGGGAGCAGATTGAAAGGCGCTTAATTGTTCTTCGAGCAATGGATAAACTGGATAAATTTGGTCCTGAAGGCGTGCGTTTGCTTCTAGGCAAGGGGCGTTTGGATGAAAGTGGTGATTTTACAAAAGGGGCCGAGCTTAAGGATAAAGAGATTGAGTGTATTCTTTCCTTACTGACTGTAAATGCAAAAACGGCAGAAGAAATCCTTGATGTTCTCAGACAAGTCGTTGGTCAGAGTGCTCAGGGGCTTGAAGGGGTTCGCGAGCTTGAGGAAATGCAAGCAATCTTTGTCGCTAATGGTTATCACAATCGCATTAAAATTGACCCTTCGGTGGTTCGTGGATTGGAATATTATACGGGACCTGTTTTTGAGGCGGCATTGCTTTTTGATGTTCTCAATGATGATGGGCAAAAAGTTGTTTTTGGCTCCGTTGGTGGTGGTGGGCGCTATGATGGATTGGTGGCACGCTTTCGTGGTGAAAATATTCCGGCAACAGGTTTTTCAATCGGTGTTTCACGCTTGATCGCTGCTTTGCAAAATCTTGGAAAGTTGCCTATGAAGGACACAACAGGGCCGGTTGTGGTACTGAGGATGGATAAAGAACCAGAGGCGGTTGCTGGTTATCAAAAAATGGTGATGCAATTGCGAAATGCGGGAATTCGTGCTGAGCTCTATTTGGGGGCATCGGGAATTAAAGCGCAGATGAAATATGCAGATCGACGTCAAGCGCCTTGTGTGGTTATCCAAGGTTCACAAGAGCGTGAGAGCGGGAAAATACAGATTAAAGATTTGATTGAAGGAGCGCGGTTGTCTCATGAGATCAAAGATAATCAAACATGGCGTGAAAGCCGTCCTGCGCAAGTGATGATTGATGAAGAGCAATTGGTTCAAACAGTACAAGATATTTTGGCAGCCCAAAAACGATAATGATAAAAGTTTTGTGAAAGAAATTGTTAGGAAAAGCTTGAACATTTCTTCTTCAATTTTCAGAATTTGTATTTTACTTGTTTAGATATTCTTAAAATCGCGTTATTTTTTTTAAAGTTCCTGCGGCATAAAAGCAATTTTTAAAGGTGAAAATGCTTTTGAGGACGCGAGGTAAGCACCTTCGTAAAGCAAAATACTGGACACTGAAGCATTTGAGGTCCTTGACGCAACCCTGTTTAGAAAAATTGATGATCAATAACAGAAACCCAATAGTTTATAGCAATATTGATCATCATTCATTCATATGGATTTAATTTTTGAATTCTCATTTGCTGATATCATATTTTCTACTGTTTTATTGTCGGCAGTCTACAATCTCACATCCATGAGAGATGAAAGAAATCTCAAGAGTTTTATTTTAGAAGATTTTTTTAGTTTCAAAAGCAACGAATAACTTAAATCAGACAATTTTTAAAGGAAAAATATGGGAGGCATTATAAGAGATTATAATGAAAACCATTTGAAATTATTCATTTATTATAACAAATCAATTTTTTACGGAGAAATGAAAATGGCCCAATATGATTTTACAGTGTTATATGAAAGAAATCCCTTTATTTTGAAAAAACCTGAAGATATTGGAAAATCATTTAAACTTCCTCCTTCAAATTTCGGATTTGAAGATCTTCCGCAAATTACGTTTTCAGGAGCGTCCGATAGCCGGCGTATGATTTTTGGGCTATCATTTAGTGGTATGAAAGCATTTTTTGTGATGTTGTGGCAGGTAGGGAAAATGTCAGATGAAGATGATGTGGATTTATGGTTTGATCAGGTAAGATTAGATGAGGATACTCTCAATGAATTTTTGATTTGTGATCTTTCAATTCAAGAACCAGAATATCTTAATTTTGAAAGTTTTAAAGAAGGTATCAAAGAATTAGAAGAGAATAAAATTGTAGCGAAGGGGACAAAAAAATATTGTTATTTCATTAATCCAGATATTTTTGGTCTTCCTGAATGTGATGAAGATTTTGAGCTCGATGAAGAGGAAGAGATAGAAGAGGAAGAAATGAAAAAACACTTTATGGTAGAATATCCAAATAGACGCCTTCTTTAACTGTTTTTCTCTTAGAGAAAAATAAAAGCTTAGAATAAATGACTATTAAAACAGCAATGAATCTGTTTATTGTATGTGAATTGGAATGTTTACGGGATCTGTTTTTATTTAATATTCTTCATGAACGGTTATTTATGCAGAGCCGTTTTTATACCATATTTTTTTCTTGATGCTTTTGTGAAGCTTGCAGTAATGATGTTCATAGCTTTTGTGTTTTAGAGCGTTTATGAGACGCATTTATACTCTTTTTAACCGTTTATTCATATGCCAATCTCACGTGCTAATGAGCAAGAAAATAGTTTTAAGAGATTCAATATAAGAAGGGATAAAATAAAACAATCTTATGATATTCAGTGCCTCTCATTCGACATGAAAAATTATAAATTATCTTTATAAATCAAATTATTGTTTGACACAAAGTTTTTTCAAAGCAGTTAAAACGTGAAATACCTATTAAAAATTTATTGCTGGGATATTTTCTTACCGAAAACGCTCAACCAAATTATAGTGTCTGCTTTGACAAATAGATGTTTCAAAAAATACAAACGACACAAATTTTCTTTACTAAGGAAATTTGTGTCGTTAAATTTTGTTTAAATGGACGACTTTGGGGGCGGAATTAGCTTTTCAAAGCTTTTAAAACATTTTGTGGTGAAGAGACTTCGTAAGGATCTGTCATGCAATTGTCTGAAAAACCCGCTTCTTCAAACCATTGCTCAACCACACCATCATTAATAACGGCAGCATAGCGCCATGATCGCATGCCGAAACCAACATTGTCTTTTGCAACCAGCATACCCATTTTGCGTGTGAATTCACCAGAGCCATCAGGAATTAATTTCACGTTTTTGATATTTTGTGTTTTTCCCCAAGCGTTCATGACAAAAGCATCATTGACGGAAAGGCAATAAATTTCATCAATACCCGCTTGTTTAAATTCATCATAGAGTTTTTCAAAGTCAGGCAGCTGAAAGGTTGAGCAAGTAGGGGTAAATGCTCCAGGAAGAGAAAAAAGAATAACACGCTTTCCTTTAAAGTAAGAATCGCTGTTAACTTCTTGCCACCGATAAGAATTATTTTCACCCACTTCATCTCGGACACGTGTATGGAATGTTACATTGGGAACAGTTTTTTTCATCATAAGGATGCTCCTATATTTTTTACAAAAATTTCGTTTTAAAACAGCTTTTGTCTTTAAAAGCATATCGGAAAGAACGGTTTAAATAAAAGGGATTCTTTAAAAATTCTGACTTCTAACGAGTGTGCAAATATTTCACACTTCCGTCAAGTAGAATTAATGGTCGACTTTGGATACTCTTCACCTTAAAATTAAAGGAAAGAATATGAAGGTATTTACATGACCATAAAGACAGTTTTGACCACGGCTTTTGAGGGGCAAAAACCGGGAACGTCTGGTTTGCGCAAAAAAGTGTCTGTTTTTCAACAACCTCATTATGTAGAAAACTTTATACAGTCTCTTTTTGATAACATTGGACCTCTTGAAGGAAAAATGTTGATTCTTGGGGGCGATGGGCGCACTTTTAATCGTACTCTCCTTCAGATTGTGTTGAAGATGGCAGCGGCGCATGGTGTTTCTTGTGTTAAAATGGGAAGGGGCGGTATTCTTTCTACACCTGCTGTTTCGCATCTTATTCGTAAAACCCATGCTCATGGTGGACTTATTCTTTCTGCAAGCCATAATCCTGGTGGTCCAGAGGGAGATTGTGGTATCAAATACAATGTTTCTAATGGTGGACCCGCTCCTAATTCTTTATGTGATGCTATTTTTGCAACATCGCAACGTCTTTCCTTTTATAAAATTCTTGAAGCACCAGATATTGATTTAGATAGGCAAGGTACGATCTTTATGGGAGCCATGCGGATTGATATTATTGATTCTGTTGCTGATTATGTTGCTTTGATGCAGGAGCTTTTTGATTTTGACTGTATTGCCAAGGCCGTCGCTCGAGGTCTTACTTTACGGTTTGATGCTATGCATGCGGTAACAGGGCCTTATGCTCATGAAATTTTTGAAAAATGCTTAGGATTTTCTGAAGGAACGGTGGTTAATGGTATTCCTTTGCCAGATTTTGGAGGCGGTCATCCGGATCCCAATTTGGTTTATGCCAAGGCTCTTTATGATTTATTGATGTCAGAGAAAGGACCAGATCTTGGCGCAGCCTCTGATGGTGATGGAGATCGTAACCTCATTATTGGTCGTGGGCAATTTGTCTCGCCTTCAGATTCTTTGGCTATTATGGCTGAGCATGCACACCTCATTAAAGGATATCGAAAAGGTGTTGTGGGGATAGCGCGTTCTATGCCGACGGGACGTGCTGCTGATCTGGTTGCGGAAAAACACGGATTAAACTTTTTTGAAACGCCAACGGGATGGAAGTTTTTTGGAAACCTTTTGGATGCGGGGAAAGTAACCTTTTGTGGTGAAGAAAGCTTTGGAACTGGCTCTCATCACATCCGCGAAAAAGATGGTTTATGGGCTGTCTTATTTTGGTTAAATCTTTTAGCGATAACAGAAAAAACTGTCGCACAAATAGTTCAGCAGCATTGGTACACCTATGGGCGTTTTTACACGTTACGGCATGATTATGAAGAAGTCGAAGCAGATAAAGCTTTGGAACTTATAGAACATTTGCGTACGCACTTACCACATGCAGGAACTGAAATTGCTGGATTTTTCGTCAAAAAAGCAGATGATTTTACATATCATGATCCTGTTGATCAGAGCGTTAGCACGCGGCAAGGTATACGTATTTTTTTCGAGAACGGAGCACGGTTGGTGATCCGTTTGTCGGGAACAGGGACGCTAGGTGCTACTTTACGACTTTATTTTGAACAGTATGAAAGTGATCCGCGCAAACACAATTTTAATCCGCAAGAAGTTCTCCAACCTTTGCAACAGGTGGCACTAAAACTGTTAAATATACAACAAGCATTGGGGCGAGATCGCCCTGATATTATCACCTAAGATCAGTGGAATGTTTTTTGTAAAGGTATGATGATTGATCACATGAGGTATGTTTTTAGGGACGTGATTTTATTGGCCATAAGGCAGAGCTTCCATTTTCAAGCTCGTTTTGTTTTTTCCTCTTTTACATGTCAATTGGATTCCTAAAACTTCTGGCTTCTTAAAACCAAATGCTGTAGGTAATTATAATCAGGCATAATCGGGGAATTTATGTCCAATGGTTTCTAATGGTTTGATAGAAATATTTGTTTAATAGGGGGGGCTCATACACAACAAAATACGATCATTGTTGCACATTTCATATGGTTGTCTTAAAGAAGCTTCTCTCTCAAAACGCTAAAAACGTATCTTATGCGTGTTACTTTTGAAAGGGATAACCGGCCATCCATTGAGCAGCACCATTTTTATGCTTATGAGAGAGTAAGACCAGCACCATCATTCACTTTGCCCGCTTTCAATGTTGGCTCTTATATTTGAGAGTATTTAGTATTTTGAATAATTGTTTTACACGGCTCTTCCTACTTGTAACATGCAAGGAAAAGGCTTTGGTTTATTCAATGTAAAAGAGGTTGAGAGAATCTTACGATATTGGGGGCTCTCATTCAATATACAAAACCATTAACTATGATCATAAATCAGTTTGTTCTCTAACATTATGAATGCTTTACTTAAATAAAAGGTCAAGTTGAGTCTATCATTTTCTTGTTTCTCAGTTTTTAGCTTTTTGGAAGCGTTTTTATTCAGAGATGTTCCTTTTCTAATTGTTTTTTATTCATTCGTTAATTGTATTGGTGATGTATAAGAAAATGATTTTGATTCATTTATGAGAGAGAATGAAGTGAGTAAATTTTATGATATGCGGGGGCTTATTTAAGTTATATAATGATCAATCATTTTTATAAACCCATGTATGGTATGTGATGATAGTATTCATGAACACAGTTGGCAGATGAAGGTTGAAACAAAGGGAAATGTTTTTCTAAAATAATGGACAATAAGTACTTCTTGCTTTATGACCAGTCATAACAAATGATTTTTCTTTTAAAAGGGGAATTTATGACCCAATATCCCAAATGTCCTCGTTGTGATTGTCTTTATACTTATGAAGATGGTGAAAATTTTGTGTGTCCTGAATGCGCACATGAATGGCCACAAAAAAACGATGATACTGTTCTTGTCAATACTGTTTATGATGCCAATGGTCAGATTTTAACAAACGGAGATACCGTTATGGTGATAAAAGATCTGAAAGTAAAAGGCGCTTCATCTGTTTTAAAAGGTGGTACTAAGGTAAAGAATATTCGCTTGGTGGATGGGGATCATAACATTGATTGCAAAATTCCAGGGATTGGTCAGATGAGTTTAAAGTCGGAGTTTGTGAAAAAAGTTTAGGCATTTATCCCCTTGCAATTGTTTTTGCATTTCGCTGGTTTTTTATTTTTACATTCTTCTCGAATGGGCTTTTTTTGTTGTTTCACAGATTACACCAATCAGATAGAGGCAATATATTTTCCTTTATTGCAAAGCCATGTATCGCAGAGGAATAGTGGCTCTGTCTTTTCTTTTAATACGCAGTTATGGGTGAAGTTGGATGTTGACGTACATGCGACAGTAAAAGTATGTGCTTTATGAGAAGAACAATGCGGTAAAGCAGACAAACTTATTCCTACTGGATTGAAGAAATATTCTCATTTTTTATTAGATAATTTCTCAAACAATCATAATAGATCTAGCTTAAATGTATTTATTTTTTACAGGTAATTCCACCGTTTGCGTCATATTTATGGAAATGAGATTGAAAATGATAGAGGGGAAATTCTTGATTTTAAGAATAGAAAAAGGACGGTATGATCTTGATAAGGTCGTACGGTTATGCATTTTCCAGTTTTTAGTGCTGCAACAGTCTCTTATAAAAAGTGTGTATAAGAGCTATTAAAAATAGTTTTTGTTATTATCCAGTTTGTGCTGTGTAAGCGGACGATTTTGATTGATACAATAAAAACAGAATTGAAATAAGAAGAATGCCAGAATTCTCATTCAAGTTGCAAAATGTGATCTTTGTTGATTGGCTGCTACAAGAAGTATTTTGCGTGATTTTATCGTTGGGAGAAGTGAGAAAGATGGAGCAAATGGGCACTCTATCTTACAATGTTTTCTTTTTTGGGTTTTCTTTTTTTGTAACGGGTCGTGTTTTCCTAGTTAAAATTGCATGACAAGATTATGAAACAAAATAAATTTAAAGTGCATGCCCATGTTTTGTACTTCTGTGGATATCATTATTGGGTTTGTTGTGAAACAACCGATGCTTCTTAAAAGGGGCTTTGAAATCTTTTTAAGGCATATATGGAGGTGAAAGGTGAGTGAAGGTATTATTATTGGACAGACTTTTTTAACAGTACTGTATTTTTATGGCTACATAGCTTACTTTTAAAATTTCAGGAATAAAATGACGTAAGATTTTTGCACTCCATGTTTGAGCGCTGTTGAAGAGGGGCAATCGGTGTGGTTATTTTACCTATTGAGGTCAATATTTATTGTGGCATGGCTTCAACGCCTAAAACTTCAGGGATAAAATGGCGTAAAAGATTTTCAATACCATGTTTGAGGGTTGCCGTTGAAGAGGGACATCCAGCGCAGGCACCCCGCATATTGAGATAAACAATACCATTCTCAAATCCGCGAAAAGTAATGTCTCCACCATCATTGGCAACTGCTGGGCGGATACGCGTTTCAAGCAGCTCTTTAATGGTTAAGACAATATCAGCATCTTTTTCGTCATAAAATTCTTCGTTAAGGGCATGGGTTTGTGCTTGTATTGTAGCGTTGGTGGTGATTACTGGCTCATTGGATAGAAAATGTTCCATGATTGTGCCTAAAATGACGGGCTTGAGATGTTGCCATTCTCCTTCTTTTTTGCTTACGGTGATAAAATCATAGCCTAAAAAAACACCATTGATATTGGGAATATTAAACAGCTTAGCCGCCAAAGGTGAGTTTTTAGCTGCTTCTTCAGGGTCACGAAATTCTAATACGCCCTCAGAAAGAACCACGCGTCCTGGCAGAAATTTAAGTGTTGCAGGGTTTGGTGTGGTTTCAGTTTGAATAAACATAGACTCTCCTTTTATAATGAAGGATTAGGAAGATCTTACATTGTAGAATATTATATTTTTTAGGCAATAGATCTAATATCGTCATCGGCAAGATTGCTAGGAATAACAATGACAGGAATTGAAAAAGCTGTCCCTTTATTCCCGATTAATTGAACAAGGGGTCCTGGTCCTTCTGTATGTCCACTGGCTGCTAAAACAATTAGTGCAATCCTTTTATCTTCGTCGATCAGTTTGGAAATCTCATCAATTTTTTTTCCTTCACGCACCACTATTTCTGTTTCAAGCGCATGGGTGGTGCGGACTTCACTGGCAATGCCTCCTAATATTTTATGAGCACTTTGCGTTGATTCTGTGCGCATAACGTTGTTTACACCCAGAAAGTGTTGAAATTCCACACTATCAACGACACAAAGTAATACCAATGTTCTATTGGTATTTTGGGCATGCTGTGCGGCAAACGCAACGGCACGCCGACACTCTGGTGTTTCATCAATAATGACTAAGTTCTTTTTCTTGGGTTCTTTTTTCGGATTTTTTGGTTTGGAAATCATGCACTTTCTCTATTTTGTACAAACGATTTTTTTGCTCTCTACAGTTTTTAGTTTTATTATCTTTATGTATCGTGCAAAAATCCAATAATTTCACGAATTTTTTTCATATTTTCTTCTGCGAGCATACTAGCACGTTTAGCGCCATCACGCAAAACAGAGTCGATATAATCACTTTCTTGATGCAGTCGACGTAATTCTTCTGTTATAGGGGCAAGCTTATGGACAGCAAGGTCGGCTAGGGCTGTTTTAAAATGCGAAAATTGTTGACCAGAAAATTCTAAAAGAATCTTTTCTTTGCTGACGTTAGCAAAGGCGGCATAAATACCAAGCAGGTTATCCACTTCTGGTCGTTCTTTTAAAGCGGTCAGGGTATCGGGAAGAGGAGCCGAATCCGTTTTGGCTTTGCGTATTTTTTTTGCGATAAGATCAGCATCATCGGTCAAATTAATGCGTGAAAAATCTGAAGGATCTGATTTTGACATTTTTTTCGTCCCATCGCGCAAAGACATAACGCGTGTGGCTGTTGTTCCAATAAGCGCCTCTGGGAGGGGAAAGAAGCATTGCCTTTTTTCTTCATCCGTTTGCATAGAGATACCAAAATTTAATTCGGCAATACGTTGTGCATAGTCGTTGTTAAATTTTTGTGCAATATCGCGTGTGAGTTCAACATGCTGTTTTTGATCTTCGCCTACTGGAACATGCGTTGCACGATAGACTAAAATATCAGCAGCCATCAAAGTGGGATAGGCAAAAAGCCCGAGGGATGCTTTTTCGCGATCTTTTCCTGCTTTATCTTTAAATTGTGTCATGCGTTGAAGCCAGCCGATACGGGCAACACAATTAAAAATCCAGGCGAGTTCAGCATGTTGAAAAACACGTGATTGGTTAAAAATAATGTGTTTTTGAGGGTCAATACCGCAGGCTAAAAAGGCGGCTGTCACTGTTCTGGTGGATTCCCGTAAAGTAAGGGGATCTGGGTTGACTGTGAGCGCATGCATATCCACAACACAATAGAGGCAGTGATGAGAGTTTTGCAGTTCAACCCAACGCTGAATGGCTCCAAGATAATTGCCAAGATGTAAATGACCACTCGGTTGTACGCCGGAAAAGACAAGTGGTGTGAAGGTATCCATAGGAGTGCTCTTTCTTCAATTAAGGTTATTTGTTTTATTGTTTTTGACAAAGTATAGATATTATGGGCGTTTTTTCAAATTTTTAAGCATGTGAAAAAAGGAATGGGTGTTGAATAAAAAATAGGCACTAAAATAGATCAAGAATATGCCAAGCATGATCCCAACTAAGGTGCTGGCGCGCAATAAAAAGGATGCTTGTGAGGATAAAGGAAAAGACAAAAAACTAAAAACATTCAATCCGTAATAGAGGGCCAGTGCACTCAAAAGGGTTGCTATCATGAGACATAGTATTCGCTTTATCAGTTGGAAGTCGTATTTCCAATAACCGCGTTTGAGAAGGACACCCCAAAGCAACAGGGCGTTGACCCATCCAGAAGTAATTTCAGCAATAACAATGCCTCGTGCAGAAAAAGAAGGAAATAATGTTAAGGCGAGACTGATATTGATGAAAACGCAAATACCTGTAAAAATCATCGGTGTTTTGGTATCTTCATGGGCAAAAAAATTAGGAATAAAGACCTTAATGAGAACAAAAGCTGGAAGTCCCAGTCCATAAAGTTCCAGTAATTGTGCAACATGGTGTGTTGATTGACTGGTAAATTGTCCTCGCTCAAAGAGCAAACTGACAATGGGAGTGGAGAGCAACAAAAAAGCGATGGATGCTGGAAGTGTTAACAATAGCGTTAATTCAATAGAGCGGTTTTGTAAATGGTGGGTTTCTTCATGCTTTTTGCTTCGCAAAGCGCGTGTTAATTCTGGTAAAAGAACGGTTGCAACGGCAATGGCGATTACGCCTAGAGGCAATTGATAAAGACGATCAGCATACATCAAAGAAGAGACAGCACCCGATTGACTAGAAGCAATGTTGGTATTAATGAGCAAATTGATTTGTGTGATGCCACCCGTGATAGCCGCTGGGAATGCTAAAGTTAATAGCTTGCGAACATTAGGACTTAAATGGGGCCAGCGGAAGGATATTTTCATTCCACTTTGACGCAAAGCAAGGGCAATTAAGGTGAGTTGAAGAAGCCCTGCTGCCAATACACCCCAAGAGAGATTTAAGCCAATATGCCAAGCGTCAAGTTTATAAATCCAAGCATAGGCAAGCACACCAATCAGAATAATGTTTAAAAAGAGTGGGGCAATGGCGGCAATAAAATAGCGTCGCAGAGCATTAAGCATGCCCCCCATCATGGCAGCAAGCGACATGCAGGTTAAATAGGGAAACATGATCGCAGTAAAGTGAATTGTAGCGTTAAATTTTGTCGCATCTTCGGTAAAACCTGGGGCAATAATGGTTCGTACCAGAAAAGGCATACTCAGTTCCATCGCAATCGTTAACAGTAAGAGCAGCGAAAAGAGAACGCCAAAGACTTCTTCTGCAAATTTGCATGCCGTTTCTTGACCATCTTCAGTGATTTTTTTTGCAAAAAGAGGAATGAAAGCAGCGTTAAAGGCACCTTCAGCAAAAAAACGACGAAATGTGTTGGGAAAACGAAAAGCAGCGTTAAAGGCATCAGAAACAGGACCGGTCCCTAGCGCTGCTGCCATAAGCATTTCGCGTACGAAGCCAAAAATACGGCTCATAAGGGTTCCGGAAGCAACTGTTGCAATTTTTTTTATCAATGTCATAAAGATATATCGGTTTTGTTGTAAAAGAGAAGCGATGACAGGAGAAATAAACCGTTTTAAATCGTAAAAATCTGATCTGTATCCCAATCAAGGATACTTTTTGTAAGCGTTGTACGACGGTGTTTATCTTTCTGTCAACAATGGTGCTTGAAGACTTTTTTATGCTCCTTGTTTACTGTTGCATTACAATTTTTATTTTGCCATAAAATAATTAAAATTTCTTTTCAAACTGAAATATGGGGGCGATATCATAACAGTTTGAAGGGACATATGGGGATCTATAATGATAATTCCTCTTTATGGTGTGATGTCGTGAATAGTACAACCCAATACCCGTTCTGTTTTACGTGAGGGGCGTGACCCTATTAAAGAACGCAAATAAAATAAAAGCGTGAAGCAATGCGCAATCTTCATTATTTATCCATTATTTAAAAGACAGTACTTTAGATGTTTTTAAAAGTCGTAAGGCTGAGCTAAAAGGTGATGGCAAAGCTCGTGATTGGTTTTTACTTTTACAGCTTTATATTCTCCCCAAATTAGGCTGCCTTCCCGTTCTAGAGATTACATAAACAAAAGGATAGGAAGACATGATCTTTCAACAGCGTTTTGTCTGTTTTTAGCACGACAGGCAATGAAAGTGATTAATTATCATTTTCAAAAATGATTGATCCTTTCATTTTGCCTGTTCAGGTTTCTTTTCACAGTTAATGAGGATAAAATCTGAGGAAATAAGATAAATTTGTTCTCTCATGGTTTCCATTCTCGTTGAGGTGCGATTGATTTGCCAATGAAAGCAGGCGGGTAGAGGCTATCACTTTTACCAGAGAGGGAAAAAAGTTAAAGTTTATGAACCCTTTAGATATTCATTGCCATTGCTTTTGTGTGCTTTGTTTTGTGAGGTTGAATATTTTCTTGTCTTTTAGAACTCTGATTGACGGTTTCTGTCATTTTTTGCACTTTAATTGTTTCGTTACTAAGAGTGTTGGAACATTTTTTTTCATTATTTTTCTTTATAGATTGATGCTGGTTTGGTGCTAGGCGCTCATCGAATTTATGGTTATAAAAATACATGGGTTGTATATGCTGTTCTATCTCTTTTATTTGCTTGACTATTTCCATAATCTCTTTTGCTTTAACGGTTGATGTGCCAAGACTCTTCGCAAGTCTTTCAGGATTATTTTCCTTTATAGCTTCATGCTCGCTTGAGGATAAGCGCTCATTGATTTTTTTGAGATAAGTCCTTATCTCCCCCCTTAATTCAGGAGAGTTTGATAAGGTTTCTTGCTGTTGTGCTTTTGACAAGGAAAAGAGATTTTTCATCCAAGCCTCAGGAAATTTTACCGACTGTTCACACCGCTTTTGTTTTACATGATGGGTATGGAGAATGTCTCTTTCTGTTTGTTTAAAAATATTGATATAACGATCAATGGCTCTACAGAGGGGCAAAATATTTGCTTCAGCATGCGCGCGCGTTGTTTTTTATGCCAAATACATTGCTACCAGAAAGTTTAGAAATAGATTGGGGGGAGGTGGCAATTTGATAGGTGAGCTGTTCTCCTTCAGTATGATTTTCATGGATCATCTCAATTCTTTCCCGCAAAATATGACGATTGCCATAAATGATTTGGCACAAAGTTTCGATTTCTTTTCTTCTTGCTTGAATGGATGCGTTGTTTTTTATCCTTGTGGTAATTTCATTGTTGGTAAGGGGGCTATTGTTTCTGCGGGGATAAGCACTTCTTGCTGGTTTTGAACTTTTGGTGCTGTAAAGGAGAGGGCGTCACCGATTTTTAATGTCTGTATTTGCTCTGGGGTGAGATCTTTTTTATTTCCCAAGATGAAAATCCCGTTGGCATCAAGCATGAAGCCATTGGGTCCACTGCCTCTGTAGAAGCCTTTATAGGTATGACCTTCTTTCGCTGTTGTAATAAGATGATGATGAATATTTTCAAACCCAAGATGTTTCATATTGTCCATAAATTCTTTTAAAATAAGTATTTTTTTTGGATTTGAGATATCCTCAAGCAGATGTTTTATCTCTTCCTTATCATTATGTTTTAGCGATGCAATGCTGGCAAGATTCATGTGTTTTTCTGTTACAAGAGAAAAGTCGAGTGTGTGGACAGCAACTTGCCCAAGTTTTTCAAAAAACATTCGTTGTGTGCGTCCATTACCTTCTCTGAAGGGATGCGTATAGTTGAGCTGTATTAACATTTCAGTGACATGTTCAACAAATGTTTCACGGGTTAAGCCTTTTAAACTATTCGTTTCAGAAAGTATTTTATCTAAATTTTCTAGTCCCTCTTGTATCTGTTTTGCTGGGGCAAAAAATACCAGCTTTTTTCATCATTGGCATATAAGCAACGGTAACATCTTCAAATGTAAATGGTTTTTCCCGTGTTTGTCCGGCCCATTCAAAAGTATTTTTAAATAGGGTGTGATGAATAATTGGAGATATGTGGAAGTTAGTTTTTGCGGTGGCGCTTCTTGGCGTAGATGAATGATTGCTTTTGTTGTATCATGGGCACATTGCACTTTTAATTTTTTATAGTCTTTTATTCCATATTTATTTTTTAAAGTGATACTATTAGGGCAAAAGAAATTACGGTACATTGTCTTATTTTCTTCGGTTTCAGGCGATGAGGATAATTTTTCTTGTAAGGTGAGAGGGACGGTGTTCGTTTTTTTGTACCAGTGTCCCAGTATGCCGTTGCTTTTTTGGGGGGCTGTTTCGTTCTTTCTTGATGATCAGAGCATTTTTCCTTTGTCATTTGGGCAGATATTGGATTATTTGTCGCTGTATTGCTGGTCTGTAAAATGTTTTTTTGGAAATCTTTTTGCATTTGCCTCATGGAGGAAGCAGATTGAGCAATTGGTTTGGTCATTTGTTCTTGCAAACTTTGGGACATAACTTCAATGCTGTCATGTAAAGCATGAGGGGCAATCCATGGTGAAAAATGAGCTTTTTCTTTGTTTGAATGGATGCGTTGTCTTTGCTCTTTTTAGTTATTTCATCGTTTGTAAGAACGGCTCTTTTTTTCTGGAAGCAATGTTTTTTGCTGGGTTTTGAGTTTTGGGCGCTGTAAAGGAGAGGGCGTCACCGATTTTTAATGTCTGTATTTGCTCTGGGGTGAGATCTTTTTTATTTCCCAAGATGAAAATCCCATTGGCATCAAGCATGAAGCCATTGGGTCCACTGCCTCTGTAGGTACCATGATAGGTTTCTCCTTCTTTTGCGACGACAGCGAGATAATAATTTTTTTCATCCAATCCAAGATTTCTTATAGATTTGGTAAATTCTTGTAAAATGAGCAATTTTTCTGGATTTGAGATATCCTCAAGCAGATGCTTCATAGGCTCTGGATCGCTATGTTCCATGGCAGCAGCGCGGACAAAGTCTTTACGTTTTTTGCTCACAAGAGAAAAGTCTAGCTCATGTCCTGCTGCTTGAGCGAGTTTTTCAACAAACAGTCTATTTGTGCGCCTATTGCCCTCTCTGAAAGGGTGCAAGTGGTGCAAATCTATCATTATTCCAGCTGCTTGTTCAACGAATTCTTCGCGAGTTAAGCCTTGTAAATTATTCTTTTCAGCAAGCGTTTTATCTAACTTTTCTAGTCCCTCCTGTATTTTTCTGCCAATCGCAAAAGGTTTTGTAAATTCTTTTCTTTTCAAAATGGGCATAGAAGCAACAGTACCATCTTCAAATGTAAATGGTTTTTCGCGTGTTTGTCCGGCCCATTCAAATGCACGGGAAAAGAGGCGTTGATGAAGATATTTTAGATAGGAGGAATTAAACTGCTCAGGTAGAGGTTCTTGGCGCAGTTTTATCATTTCTTTTTTTACATCATCACAACATTGTTCCTTTAATATTTCTTGCTCTTTGATGCGGTATTTATTTTTAAGCACTTTGCTATTGGGATAAAAGAAATTCTGCGATGCTTCATTGATTTTCTTTGAAATGGCTGCACTGATTGCAGGGTGTTGTTCTTGCAATTCTTCCTGTATGGAAGAGGCACAATGTTCTGTATTTTCTTTCATGTATATTTCCTTTCAAAGGATAACATTATTTTTTGAAAGCTTTTTTACATTTTTTGCCTTTTATTATTTCATGGTGTTTTCTTCAAAGAAGAATGCCCATTTTAATGATTGAAAAAAATTGACCTTATTCGCATGAAACAAAGTTAAAGTGTGTAATTTTTATGAAGTATTATCGTGAAATTTTATCAATGAATTCTGTAAAATAATGGGGTGTCTTATTCAAAGTCTGCTGTATTTCATACACCGTCTTTGATGCAATCTTGGCAAGATAATTGCATCAAAGTTTTGTATGAAAAGCCAACAATTAGGAGATTTATCACGACAAAGCTATAGCTTTTGATGTTTCGGCTCTGCGCGGTCGAACGTGCAGTTGGTCTTCTTGTCTAGAAGTTTCTGCAACCTCTTGATGCTGCTTTGCTGTTGAGCGTTCAGGTAACTTCGGGGGCTGCGATAAGCTTTGCTGCTTTTGTAATTTTTTATCGAGATCGGTAAGTGGTTGATGACGTTTTTGTTTCTCTTCCTGATGGTTTTGCACTATAGTTTCTCTTAACTGTTTTATTGTATCAGCATAATCTTTAATGGCGGTACAAAGGGTAGGGATATTTTCTTCAGCGGCTTTGCGTGCTCCGTTTTTTATGCCAAGGGTTTTTCTACCAGCAAGTGGAGCAAAAGATGTAGAATCCTTTTCAATTTGAAATACAAGCTCTTCTCCCACCTCTGGAATTTTGTGCATATCTTCTAGTCTATATTGCAAAACAAATGGATCATCATAAACAATTTGGCACCAATATTGGACCTCTCTTTGACCATATTGAATCGATGGATCTTGTTGAACTCTGCGGGCAATTTCCTGATTTGAGAGAGGCTTTATTTTCTTTTCTGAGTTGAGCGGATTTTGTAAATGTTGATTTATTGGCTCTTCCTCTTGTGCTTGTCGCTGATGTTGTTGTTCCGTGTGAGAAGCTTGTGAAATCTTTTCACTTTTTGTATATTTTGAAGTATACACATAATCGTTAATTGCAGTACGTAGGGTAGGAAGATTTTCTTCAGCTTTTCTGCGCGCATGATTTTTTATGCCAAGAACTTTTCTACCAGCAAGCTTAGAAATAGACTTAGGCCGTTCTGTAATATCCCATAAGAGCTGTTCTCCCATATCGGGGTTTTCTTTGATTGCTTCTATTCTTTCATTTAAAATAAGCCGGTCGCCATAAACCTTTTCGCACAAAAATCGTATTTCTTCTTGATATGCTACGAGCAATAGCTCTCTTTCCATTGTATTAATGGATGTTTTTTGTCCGTGAGACGGTTTTGGCTGTTCAATTGCTGTGTGTGGAGAGGCAGGTTTTGGGATGACAGCATCGCTTTGTTTTCTGTTTTCCATACGGTGTGGTTTTCGTGAAGGAGGGGCTGTATATGTTCCACTGTCTTGTGATGATGAACTGCTTTGTTGCCTGACTTTCATATGTGATGGTGTTTTGGGGCTAACACTTGGGTAGAGTGTTTCAGAATTCTGGATTTTTGCATCGTTCTGTACTCTGTCTCTCATGCGTGGGGGAAGGGGTGGAGCTACTTTTGTCTGTAGGGAGGGGAGCTCTTGAACTGTTGGTTTGTTTTGTTGCCTATCTTTTGCACGCGGAGGTCTTTGTGGAGCTGCTTTTGTGTGCGGAGAGGAGTTTTCTTGGATTTTTGAACTGGGGATTTTTGAGCTGGGGATTGTTGTGCCAGTTTGTGTTTTTTCTCTCATGCGTGGAGGAGGGGGCGGAGCCACTTTTGTCTGTAGGGAGGGGGGCTCTTGAACTGTTGGTTTGTTTTGTTGCCTCTCTTTTGCACGTGGAGGTCTTTGTGGCGCTGCTTGTGTATGCGGAGAGGAGTTTTTTTGTGGGGGAGGCGTCTCTTGTTTTTTGGTGCTAGGAGGTATTGTGCTGGTTTGCACTGGGGTTTTCATGCGTGGGGGGGGCGGTGGAGCAACCTTTGGGTGGTGTGATAAATTTTCTGGGCGTTTTTCTACAGTTGGTTTTGGCAAACTTTGAAAAACTTGGGAAGGAGGGGTTCTGGTGGGGGATTGTTCAGCCGGTTGTTGAAATTTTTCCATCATTTCGGTGATAAAAGGGGAAGGATTTCTTTTTTTCATACATGTTCCTTTCAAACTCTTCCAATATTGTTTTTAAATACTATTTAAAAATATGCGTTGGTTTTTATTCTGTTTTATGCTTTTTCACTTGCTTTTATGAGAGAGGATATGAAACTGAATGGTTCCACAATAATCGGTTCTCTTGGCGCAAATGATCTTTGCTATGTGTTGCGCCAAGATGTTGAATTCAATGTGAAAACTTATGTCTGTTTAGGTGGCAAAAGCCATCGCTTTTGGTATCGCAGTTTTGCGAGGACGAATATCTGTTTCTCTTTGTTGAGTAGAGGTTGTTGCTTTTTCACGAGTTACTGTTGAATGCTCAGTGCGTTCAACAGATTGTGATAAGCGTTGTTGTTGATGCAAATCTTGCGCCTGTTCAGAAGATGGTTCATGGCGCTTTTGTTTTGCCTGTTTGGTTTGCAAAATGCTCTCTCTTACTTGTGTTACAGCCGTTGCATAATTGTCAGCGGCGTCAATTAAGTGAGAAAGACCAGCTTCAGCATGTCTGCGTGCTTGATTTTTAAAGCCAAAAAGACTGACACCAGCGTACTTGTGAAAAGATTGAGGATTTCCGACAAGTTGCTGTGCAAGTGGTTCTATTGTTTCAGGGCTTTGAAAAAGTGTTTCCACTTGTGATTGCAAAATGTTTGCGTTACCAAAAACAACTTCGCACCAATATTTGATCTGGGCATAGTGCCTTTTGACTTTTGAATGTTGTTGAATTTTGGTAGAAATTTCTGCTTCTGAAAGAGTTTCTTTTTCACGTTGATCTGGTTTTTGCAGAAGTTCAGTGACTGCTGCCTTTCCCATTAAACGTTCATAGTTTTTGAGTTCTTGCTCTGGAGATTGCAATAGGCTCTCTCTTGCCTGTTTTACAGCTTTTGTATAACAATCAACGGTGACGCAAAGGGCGGAAAAATCTTCTTCCGCTTGTTTGCGCGTTCGATTTTTGAAGCCAAACGTGCTGGTGCCTGAAAGTTTAGCAATACTTTCAGGATGGGCTGCCATGCGCCATGAGAGCTCCTTTCCTGCAGCAGGATTTTTTTGAATTTCCTGCATTTTTTCTTGCAAAATATTTGAATCGCCATATGCACTTGCGGATAAACGTTGGATTTCCTCTCGATATGTTTGAACCAATGAATGGTGTGGAAGCAATTGAATGATTTCTTCCTCTGAGAGAATTCTTGTTGCCCTTTTTTGAGAAACTTGTGAAGTAACTGTTGAGTGTGTCGTTTCAAGTTGTTTCTGCCTTTTGGTAGAGTTGCCTCTTGTTAGAAGCGTTGTTGGATTTGTTGATGCATGTACAGTTTCTTCTTCTAAAAGAGATTGTCTTTCCTCATCTTTTTCCAGTATGGATGACAGTCTTTTGCTTTGTGAAAGCGTTTCTTTAGGGAGGGAGTCACCGCCTGATACTTCTGCTGCTGCTTTTTCATAGAGCTCTATAAGTTCTTGTATTGAAGGAGATGGAAAAGGGTGAGGGTGATCTTTTTTCATGTATGTTTCCTTTCAAGAATTGTTTTAGAAAACCTCTTTGGTGCACACTCTCGCCCTTTATACTTTTATGGTTTTTATAAGAAGATATCAAAATTGAGTGGTCTCCAAAGAACGACGCTATTTACCATCATCGTAGTGGGACTTTGTGTCTTTTATACAGTTTTTTTATGAAATTTTATCAATAAGTTATGATAAATTACAGGATCCACTTTTAGAACTATTTTTTGTAATATTTTAAAACAACTCTTGGCGCAATCGTAATGAAACGATTTGCGCCAAGAAATTCAATGAAAAATAAAAATTTATGTACTTTACGGGGGCTCACTTACATGGCAAAAGCCATTCCTTTTTCGCCATGTCTTTGCCGTTGTGGGCTGTGCTCTGGACTATTTTGTTCTTGTCCTCTTGTGTGATGACGACGATGATGGTGGTGATGTCTGTGCTCTGAGTCTCTTTCTGGACTTTCGTGTCTTTGACCTCTTTCTCTTTCCTGCTCCCGTGTAAACTGTTTATGGAGCTTTTGTGTAGTATGGATATGTCTCTCAAGAGCTGAGCAAAGGGGAGAAAAACCCTCTTCAGCTTCTTTGCGTGCGTGACTTTTTATGCCAAGTGCTTTCCTACCAGCAAGCTTACCCGCGCTTTCGGGATTTTCTGCAAGGTCCCGCAAGACTTTTTCTGCATTTTTTGGATCGTCAAGAATCTTAGCCAAGTGTTCATTCAAAGCATGTTCGTTACCGTAAACAACGTTGCACCACTCTTGGGTTTCTCTTACACCATATTGAAAACTTGTGTTTTGTAAAAGCTTTGTTGTAATCTCATCTTTCGGGGTTCTGGGAGATGTTGTCGTTCCTCTGCCAACGCCTTGGTAGATGGGATTTTCTCGTTGTTCAGACTCTTGCCCGCCTTCAGCACCCATGCCAACCGTTGCATAGACAGATTCTAGCGGTCTTTGGGGGGAGCGCCCACCACTTTCACCAAATTCAAGCTCTGCATAGAGATGTTCTGGTTCATGGGGATATCGTCCACCTTGTGCACCTTCACCAATTGTCTCGTAAGGGGACGTTTGCCAACCTTTCGCCTCCAGATCCGTTACTGCATAGGGATCTACGAGTTTGTCGGCGCGTCGCCCATCACTTGGTTCTCCACCAAGTCTGTCATAGGGATTTTCTAGTGGCTTTTGGGGAGCATAGATCGTTGTTGGTGGTTGTTGAAGTGTATATTGTTGTGGGTTGCGCTGTTCTTTGGGTGGTTTGTTAACCTTTGCGTAGAGGTCTTCTACATTAGAAGCTCCTAGGTTTTGTTGTTCTAGTGGCTTTTTGGGAGCATAGATCGTTGTTGGTGGTTGTTGAAGTGTATATTGTTGTGGGTTGCGCTGTTCTTTGGGTGGTTTGTTAACCTTTGCGTAGAGGTCTTCTACATTAGAAGCTCCTAGGTTTTGTTGTTCTAGTGGCTTTTTGGGAGCATAGACCGTTGTTGGTGGTTGTTGAAGTGTATATTGTTGTGGGTTGCGCTGTTCTTTGGGTGGTTTATTAACCTTTGCGTAGAGGTCTTCTACATTAGAAGCTCCTAGATTTTGTTGTTCAAATTGTCGTCTTAGTTCATCTACATTGGTAGAAGCGGTTGGGTAACTTTTTTTCATGGCTGTTTCCTTTCAATATTTTTAGAAAACCTCTTTGGCGTTGGCGCATTCCCTACTTTTTGATAACTGTAAGACACAAGGCAGATATCGAATTGAATGACCTCCAAAGATTTCGCGCTATTCATATTTATATGTAGTGGACATTTATGTCTTTTATACAGTTTTTTTATGAAATTTTATCAATAAGTTATAGTAAATTACAGGATTCATTTTTAGGACTATTTTTTGTAACATTCTAAAACAACTGGTGGGCGCAATGGAGATAAAATGATTTGCGCCAAGAGTTAGTTGGAAGAAAAAAGTTCACGCGTTTTTAGCCGGTAAGAGCAAGTGATGAAGAGCGATTAACTTTTAAGGTGGGAGCTTGACATTGTGCTTCTTTGGTGTTCCTTACAGTATTCGCAATTTCTTTTGCTCTGCTTTCTGATGTTCCAAGTAGGCAAGCTAGTCTGGTATAATCTTTTTCTTGTATGGCTTTACGATCTTCTGAGGATAGACGATTATGTAGTTGGCGCGAAAAGTGATGGAGTTTTTGTCGCAGTGAACGAGAATGCAATAAAGCTTCTCTTTGTTGTTCTCCTGGTAAGGCAAAAAGGTTTTGTAAATTTTTTCCAGGTGTTTCGACGGTGTGGCTCAGGCGTTTTTGTTCTCTTTGATGTTGTTCTAAAGTTTCTTCTTTTGTTTGTTCTGTTATTGTGGCATAATTTTTAAGGGCTTGGCTGAGTTGTGGAACAGTTTGTTCCGCCTGTCTGCGATTTGGACTTTTCATGTCAAGTATTTTTCTTCCTGCAAGTTTAGAAATTGATTGAGGGTTTTGTAAAATTTCATTGGCAAACTGATTTCCTAAGCTTGGATCTGCCGTTAAGATATCCGTTTTTGTCTTTAATGCGTGGGCTTTACCATAAACAATCTTTGATAATTTTTCGATTTCTTTTCGGCATGCTTCAACATAAGGGTCATTTGAAATCCTTGTGAATAACTCTTCATGTGTGAGAGGTGCTAATGTCTCTTTTGGGATCAGTGTTTCTTGTAAGCTTTGAACGTTGTTTTTTTGAAAGCAGAGGCGGGCACCGTTTTGTAATGTTTTGACGAGTTCTGGGGGGAGATCATCTTTGTGGCCGACGACGAAAGCACCGTCTACTTCCATGACAAAACCTTCTGCTGAAAAACCTCTAAAGATGCCTTCATAGGGGATCCCTTCTTTTGCGGCAACAACAATACGATTGTTAATTTCATCTAGTCCAGCATTTCTCATTTGGGAGATGAATTCTTTTAAAACAAGGGATTTTTGCGGATGCGTGATATCTTCAAAAAGATCCTTCATCGGTTGGGGATTGCCGTATTGCATGGCTTCAATACAAGCTGCTGTCATGCGTCTTTTTGTGATGAAAGAAAAGTCAATGGTATGTCCTGCTGCTTGTCCAAGTTTTTCCATAAACATTCGATTTACGCGCCCATTCCCTTTTCGGAAAGGATGTGCGTGCTCGAGCACCATAAAAACTTCAGCGGCATTTTCAGCAAATTCTTGGCGCGATAAACCTTTTAAATTGTTCTTCTCATTAAGTGTTTTTTCGAGTTGTTTTAGTTTTTTTTGAATCTGCGGTCCGACAGCAAAAGGAACTTCATAACCTTTGGGACGCATCGCCGGCATATGGGCAGAGGTTCCGTCTTCAAATGTAAAGGATACATCACGGGTTTTTCCAGCCCATTCAAAAGTTTTGTGGAAGAGGCTCCAGTGAATTAATTTTAAATAAGTGGAATCAAATTTTTGTGGAAGTGGTTCATGGCGAAAATTGACAGCTTCTCTGGCGGTATCATGGGCACAGCGTTCATACAGTTTTTTGGGATTTTTTATGCCGTATTTATTTTTGAGTGTTAAGGTACCTTTATATAAATAATTTTGCTCTAACATATAATCTCTCCTAAGTAGGGTGGTGGTTGATAAGCGTCTTAAACGCTGCATATGAAAAATTCCCCTTCGCGTATTCTTTTGAGATTTTTGGTGTTATGAGAGGGAGTGCTTTTCCCTCAAGTGTATGGATGGTTGTATCGATCGTTTTGTGATACTTTTGAAAGGTTTTCTGATGTTTCTTTTTGTTTATTATCCTGTTGTGCTGTAAAATACTGGTATTGAAGGTGCTGGTATGAATCCCATGAGTGGTCAGAAAATGGATTATCTACAAGTTGACTCTGGAAAAAACTCCATTCTTTGAGGTGTAAGGAAGAGGTCAAAAAGAAAAACGTTGCTTAAAATTGTTGGTTTTTTTCTTTTAATAAAGTTATTTGTAAGAGCGCTTTGATGAAGATCGTGGATATGGCGGGTGCAATCGCTCTTGGTTTGCGGATGGAGTTGGTACTTTTCATACACAGTACTTAGATTAGTGAATCTATGGGCAAAAGCAGTCATCAAGAATCTTTCTCCATTATGTTTTTCTTATTGCTCCATACGAACATCTTGCCATATGAACATCTCGTTTGTGTATGTTTGAAACAAATTGTTTTTTATTTTGATTGTTGCTCTTATCGTATTGCGCTTCTTTAAGATCCATAAGAGAGGAATCCCTTTCTTTGGTTGGGGAGAAAGGCTTTTTTTCAGCGCTTTATCATTAAAGTAGAACACTTTATGATATCGTAAAGGGGAAAAGCTTGTATAAGGATGATTTATTCATTTTGATGTATATCTAAAATGTTTTTTTTGGAAAAGTCGATGTTCTTGAATGTAGGTGTCTTGAGAGTTCTTATCTCAAAGATTAAATTTTGGGTTGTTTGTAGGGGACAAATTATACACAAAAAGCTTTGGAGGAATGTATTTGCAGACTTTCCTCAGTGGAGATGTTGGTTTAGTTATAGGTGATTTGATGAGGGGATTGGTGTTTTTTATAAAGACGATGGGCGCTGGTAAAATGATACACAAAATACAAAAAGGAAAAAACACGGATTTTTTTTATCATGTTTTCCCTATGTGTGTGAGGAAGCGGGTAAAAACTTTTTGTTAACGGGCTTTTAAAAAACAGAAATGTATATTGTTTTTGTTCTTTTCATAGTCAAGATCTCATAAGAGGAGGTTAGTTTTTCTTTTGTGGGGCAAAGCGGTTTTTTGCAGCTGCGGCTAACATTTCTTTTCTTCTGAAATAGATAGCGCGTCCACATCGCAAAGGAGGTTGTCCTTGCATAAGGATAATTTGTTCGTCTTGACGCATTTCTTGAATAACTTCATGGGGTAAAATCAGAGCTCTTTGTTGGTAATTGACGTTGTATGAACCCTTTCCTAAAGATAAGCCTCTTGATTTGCTTGTTCCGGTTACTTCAACGGTCATTTGTCCACAGCGTTCTGAAATGTCTTTGGCAGTTTGGAAGTCTTTAATGGCAGCATAGCTGACAAAGGAGCAGCTTTCAAACCATGAACGTGCTCCAGCTTCTCCAAAGTGATTGACCAACTGACCAGAAGATTGATAAAAAAGCATTAAGGATGTACCGTATTTACGTCCACGATCGCGCGCTTCTTCTAAAATATTCATATAGCCTAGAAGATCAACTTCATCTAAGACAAATAAAACACGCTTTTTATAGTTACCGTCTGCTGTAACCATGGCATTGAGAAAGGCGCCAATAATCACGCGTCCAATAGCTGGATAACTGTTTAAAATGCTTGCGGGGAGATTGAGAAAAACATCTGTATTGCCATTTGTAATATCTGAGGAAAAAAAATCATCTCCGCAGACAAGATCTGCGTAATTGGACAAAGAAAGCCATTGAGTGTCTTTTGATGCGGTTGTATAGACTCCTGAAAAGGTTTGCTCTGCCATTTCTGTAAAAATGCCAACCATTTCGCGAATAAAAGGAGAAGGTGTTGTTTCTTGAATCATACGTAGTTGATTGACAACAGCTGTTTCTGATTGAGAGAGAATTCCACGCAATGTTTTTAAATTGCGCTCGTTGTCTTTATATTCATCAGAAAATATAACATGAGCAAGAAGAGCTGTTAAAAGGTTATGAGCTTGTGTCGAGAAATATTCCGCTGAAGAATTGTCTGATTTTTTATCTGTAAGAAGCAACTTAGAAAAGCTTACAATATTTGCTTCGCGTTGTGTGCGTGGTACGCTGTCGTCTAAAAGCCAATCGATGACATTAAAATTTTTTGTTAAAAATGAATTGGGATCGAGAACAATGACATTTCTATTCCCCATCTTTTGACGCGCAAATTTGACCATTGGGGCAACTTCTGTTGAAGGATCAAGACAAATAATAGACCCTGGATAGGTTAAGCACGTAGGAACTACTGTACTTGTGGTTTTATAGCCACCAGAACCAGCAAAAAAGATCATATGAGTTGAGCCAAAATCAAGATTAAAGGTTAGCAAAGGGGCTGTCCCACCCTTTCCCCATGTTGTTTTATTGCCAGGTGCAAAGGGAATTTTGCACACATTATCTTGATCAACACGGTATCTTTCACCCACAACAATTTGCCCATTGGCAGGAAAAATTTTCGCTGCCTCTCTTAAATTCATCCACGCGGATTCACCAAACACACCTTTTTTTGCTCGCCTGACCTTATTTTTAGGTGGAGAGGTTGTTATCAATTGAATAACGGAAAAAAAAACACCAATGATGATGCCAAAGACAATCATGGGGTCCATGAATTGAAGCGCATAATTCCACGTTATTCCTTGTTGTCCAACATAGGGACTTAAACGTTTTATTTCTCCACCAATATAATAAAGAGCTGCGGTTCCAAAAAAGATAAGGGAAACGAAAGTAATTCCTTTACGTAAGTGCAGCTTTTGCGAGAGACTATAAAACAATGACACAGCAGCTGTTAGTGCTAAGACTAGTAAAGGTTCTGAACGAAGTGTCCAATAAATTTGATTGCTCTTTAGTCCATTTGTTATAAACAACAAAAAATGAGGAACAAAGAATATCGTTAAAGCACCTAAAGCGATTGGTGTTAAAATGAGTACCATTTGTGTCTTGGTATATTTCATTGTATTTACTTTCAATTCTATCAGAACATGCTGCGAAAAGCTCTCTTTTCAGGTGTGTGATATTAACTCTCATCTCTTTTTGCAAAGGTGCAGATGACGCCAAACAGTTCTCGTTTATGAGCCCTTCTTATAAAGGAGGAAGCTTTTATCCATTCTTAGCAAGCCATAGCAAATGCTTTGGAACGATGCATTGTGCATACTTGTGTTTGCTGATGTAGCTCTTTGGCTTGCTTAACGGTTTGTGTAATTTGTTTGGCTTTATTTTCTGATACACCAATGCTTTGAGCCAGTGTTTCATACTCATTATTTTTGACAGCTTTATGTTCAGTTAGTGAGAGACGGCTATTGATGTTTTTTACAAAGTCGGTAAGCTCTTTTTGAAGTAAAGGATTTTTTGCTAAAGCTTCTTGCTGTAATTCTTTTGGCAAGGTGAAGAGCTCTTGTAAGCTTTTGCTTGGCATTTTTACTATTTTTGCACGACGACTTTGTTCTGTTGCATGTTCTTGAGTAATTTCCTTCTCCGCATGTTTTACAGCATGGGCGAAATTTGCAACGGTAGTACAGAGCATCTCAAGATGATTTTTAGCGTTTGCACGTGCTTGATTTTGTAGTCCACATAAACTGAAACCTGCAAGATGAGAAACAGAGTGCGGTGCTCTTTCAATCTGGTTGGCGAGCTGTTGGCCTAAGCTTGGATTTTTGATGATCTCTAGCATCTGTTTATCTAATGTTTTTTCTTTACCATAAACAATTTTTGCCAATTTCTGGACCTGTTTTAAGCTTGCGTGGACGCAAGAATCTTCTGCAACCATTTCGGCTTTTTTATTTTCTGTCAAAGGAGCTAATCTTTCTTCTGGAATGAGAATGCTTTCAAGCTCTTTTGTTTTTGGAACTGTAAAGGTAAATTTGTCACCGGGTTTTAATGTTTTGAGTTGTTCTGGTGTGAGATGCTCTTTATTGCCGATGATATAAGCCCCTTTCACATTGAATGCAAAGCTATCATAACCAGCACCTCTATACATTCCTGTGTAGGTTTCACCTTCTTTTGCAACCATAACGGGACGATCATTAACATTGCGCCCAAGTTCTTTCATGTTGTTCATGAATTCCTTTAAAAGAAGTATTTTATTGGGATTAGAGATATCCTCAAATAGATGTTGCATTGGTTCTAGATCACCATTTTCTGCTACAGCAACACTGGCGAGCATCATGCGTTCTTTTGTAACAAGTGAAAAATCAAGCTGATGGCCTGCTGCTTGAGCGAGCTTTTCAAAAAAGACCCGTTGTGTACGTCCGTTGCCTTCTCTAAAAGGATGGAGCTGGTTAAGGAAGTTAAATAAACTTATTGCTTCAGAGTTAAATTTCTCACGCGTTAAGCCTTGCAAATTATCTTTTTCGGCAAGTGTTTGATCTAATTTTTGTAAACCTTCAGGGATTTCATCACCGAGTGCAAAAGGATTTTCCCATCCTGTTCTTTTCATTTCGGGCATAGCGGCTGTGGTACCATCTTCAAATGTAAAGGGAAGATGGCGAAGATGACCAGCCCATTCAAAGGTATTTTTAAATAACTGATAATGAATAGAGCATAGATAGGAGGTATCAAATTTTTCTGGTAGGGGGGCTGCACGCAGATTAACCATCGCTTTTGCTGTATCATGCGAGCATTTCTCCAGAAAGGATTTAAAGTTTTTTATTCCATATTTATTTTTGAGTGTTGTGGTGTTCGGGTAGACATAATGATGAGGAGAAACTGTCTGTATATTTTTTGTTTTTTCTTTTGCTTTCGGCATCGTAGCTTCCTTATAATGTTACGTTGTCCATGAGAGTATTAAATTCCTCGAGTGAAATATTCCCCCTTGCATATTCTTCTAAAATTTTTAGCGTTTTGGAATGTAGCGCTATTCCCTCTATTGCATGGGTGCTGATGGCTGCTTCAACCGCTTCACGGCGTTGTTTTAATTCTTCTACTGTCATAGGTAAAAGGTTTTCGCTGTTTTCTGTTGCTTTGGTTTTCATGCATTTTTCCTTTTATGTGCAATCGTTGCTTTAAAAGAGCCTTTAGCAACCGATGTGATCTTCTTTTAGTCTCCTCCAAAGATGTTTCGTTGTTTGAAGGGATCATAATAAATTTCTGTGACCTTAAACTTTCCTTCAACCCGTTTGCATTGGATGATGATATCAATCATTGAAATCAACAGTCCTCGAATATCATCACGCTCTAAATCACCTCCTCCGTCACTTTCTTTGACCAAAAGGGTCATTTGCTCAAAGGCAGCAAGGGCTGTTGAGGCATGAACCGTTGTAATGGAACCTGGATGACCTGAATTGACATTGCGGATATAATAAAAGGCTGTACCATCTCGAAGTTCTTGCAAAAGAATACGATCAGGACGCATCCGTAAAGATGATTCAAGCAACTCTTTGGGTCCAACAGAGGCTAAGCCTTGTCCATCTTTTGAATAGAACATCGAGACATGATTAGGGTGCGGTATCACCAATTCTTGTGTATCTTCAATGGTAATAATACGCTCTTCTTGAGGAATTTTGGCGATTAATGCTTTTGATAATGTTGTTTTACCCGAACCAGTTTTTCCTGCAATTAAAATATTTTTCTGGCATTTTACAGCTTGATTTAAAAAGGAGACAAAGTCTTTATTGCAGTAGGCATGAGCTAAGTTATGCTCGATGATTTTGAGTTCGTTAAAACGAGAAAGATAATCATTCAATGGCGTGAAAGATATCTGTTCACACAGTGAAAACAGACCTTTATTCGCGAGCTCTTCGAGAGAAAAACTCTGCGATGATGGTTTGCGAATTGTCATACTAATCGTGTTTTTTTCGACAGCCGGCGGAATAACAACTTGAATGCGCTCATTACCTGGCAGAGTAGCCGATAATATTGGATTCTTGTCTGATATGTTTTGCTTGGAATAGGATGCGACAACTTTCGCAATCCCCATAAGCTCATTAAAAGAGAGAGCCGGTGCTTCTATTGTTTTCCATCCATCAATACCTTCCGTCATTACTTGATAGGGACGATTGATAACAATTTCAAAAAGACTTTCATCTTTCAAAAAAGCACGGATGGGTTCAAGTTTTGTGAGAACAATCGCGATGGTTTCATCGCTCATGGTATGTAAGTTTGAGTTCATTTTAAAGGTATCACAGAATTTTTGTAAAAGTTTCTTGAAACAGCTCGATTGGTAATCTGTTTTTTATTTTCGATGACTTTCAATTTATAGACGCTGGAAAAATCCAAATCGCGGGCAACAAAGATATTCACCATTTCCCCTTGGTTTTTGGATAATGTTGGAGGAATATTGGCGTAATTTTCTACGAGAATGTTTGCGATGTTTTGTCCTGAAGAGATTGTTTCAGTTTCTTCTTTTTCCTGTTTTTTTGATAAACGTTTATTGGCATAGTTTGTCGCATCTTTTATCAGGGAGACAAGAAGCGCAGATCCAATCCTCTCGAGCCAATGGTTATCAATATCTCCATCTATACCAGAACGCCCTAAACTGTCTGTTGCAGGTGAAGCTAAGGATATAATGATACCATTAGGGGTTTTTGCTCTATTCCATAGCACAAAGAGACGTGTTTGGCCTTTTTTCAAGCCGGCGCGATATTCACCAACAATTTGGGTACCTTTATCAAGAAGGACAACACGACCATTGTCTGATAAGATATCTCTGGAGACGATACAACTGGCAAAACCTTGTTGATCACTGTTGATGGCTGTTTCTAAAATACAAGGGATAGAAGTTCCCATCGCGATGATGTAGTTTCGATTGCCAAGGGTTGAAGCACGAATACCTTCAAGCACTGTGGGTTTGAGAAGATGATTAAAACGTTGTGTCGTTTCATCAGGTTTACTTTCAAGTTGGTGAGGCAATACACCATTATTTGTTTGTGAATCTATTTTGCCTTGTTGTGTATTTGCATAAGCTAATACAGGAGCACGTTGTGCTGCTTCCAGAAGTGAGTCATCAGAATTTAATTGATTGATGTTTGGTGTTGGTAGCTCGACTTTTGGCAATAGAGCGTTATTTCGTTGAGGCTGTTCAAGGGGGGAGGGGGTAGGCTTTGCAGGGCGAAAAAGCTCTGTTTGTTTTATAACTTTTCCTTCTTTTGAAGATTCAATTGGTTGTTTTTTTTCTGTAACAAGTGTTGAATAGGCTAAATAAAGACAGACACTGAAAAGAATAATAAGAGCAATAGCTTTCCCTACATTGTTCTGTTGACTTTTTCCTTGAGCATTTTTTATTGTATCGCGATCATTGATGCTTTTTTCATCCACGGCGTTATTCATGGCTGCTTCCTAGGTTCACTTTACGTTGTACAGATGGTGATGTCGTACCTGTTTCAGGGTTAATTCCTTCTGGTACGAACCTTTTATTAAAGATGCACAATACTTCATTCCCACGCCGTAGCGTGAATTGTGCAGCTGTTGCATGAACAATAACTTTGTTGCCTTTAATCGATTTGGGAATAAGCGCTTCTTGCCCATCAGGCGATACAATGTAAATGGCAGGGATTTCAATGTTGCCTAAAAAGGTAAAGGTTGTTGTTTTTCCATTGTCATAGACAGACGCAGGTTCAATGAGGGATGAGCCTTGGGCTTCATAAGCCCAATTGCGTGGTCCAAAATCTTCATGGATATTTAAAACATCATTGACAAAGTTTTCTTCACGTTGTTTTGCTTTTTCTGCTTCGGCTAATTTCTTACGTAAGGCTTCATCTTCTGGATAACGAAACTTTACCAAGAAATACGTCTCATTGCCGGCTGAAACATCGCCTTCACGGACTTGCAGCTCGAATTGATAAGAGCGTTGTGTACCATCTTGGCGGCTTGTGACAATTTGTAAATTGGTCACAGGTTGGACTTCACGCGGCTTGAGAAAAACAAAGTGACCAGCCGGCGCAACTTGCCAAGCAACGGAATTTCCAATTCCTACATAGGTTACTTCTTCATCGTCGGCAAATTCTAGCTGAACTGAAGAGCGAATGGAGCCAATGATTTGCACAACATTGTAAGGGTCATAATTGACAAATCTGATGCGGTTATCTTTACGTGCACTGACAGGCGCTGTTTCCGCAAATGAGAGGACTGTGTGAAAGCTGAGAGTAATCGTAAAAATTAAAAAGATTGTTTGTAAAAGTCTGATCATTTTATCACCTCTGGATCAGATCTATATTCCGATACTTGAAAACCAAGTGGGTTGATGAGACGGTCAGATGTTGAAATGTGTGCGTTCACGTAGGAAAAATTTAAGATTGAAATCCAATGGGAAATATTTTCTTTTTCATTAAAGTCTCTGACCGTTTTATAGTAACGAACTTGGATAAGATCTTTGCTTATAAAAGAGATTGATTTGATTGTGACGGTAGCAATCATGTTATGATAAATATTTTGCGGACTTTCTGGATTATTGCCCGCGTACCATTTTGCAAAACGGTTTTGTTCTTTTGGAGAAGATAAAAGAGAAACTAAGCGAAAATTGTTTTCTGCTTCGGATGCTTGAAAACCTTCACGGGCACGAACATATTGGCTGGCAAAATAACGCGTTATCGCTTCATCATAGTCGTTAGGGGATTCTTTGAGGGCGCTTACAGTATCAATAATGCCTGTTGAGTTATCAACGCGGATAACAAAAGGCTCTACCGTTTTCAAAGGCGTCAAAGCTGCGACAGCTAAAGCCAGCGCAATCGTCATCAATCCAAAAAGCACTGTTAAAGCCATGGAAATTTTCATTCGCACGCGCATGCTATGCATGCGATCAATGTCAAATGAGCGGGCTTCTTTTATATATTCTTCAAGGGCATCACTTTTCACGCGTAACCTCCACAGTTTTATCAGATCGTGCTTCATGAATAACCGGCTTTAATAAAGCTGAATTTGCTGTTGCTTTTTCACTTTCCAAAGTATTGAGAATGATAGGAGTTGTAACAGTCTTTACGCTCTTTTCTGGGTGGACAACGTTTTGATTGTCCCAATTCCACTTATCTTTATTTAAAGCACGTGTATGTTTGCCATTACAGCGTGGTGGTTTTTTGGGGCCACTCAAAGAGGCGCAACCAGTAAGAGCGATTGTTAGGACCATAACAAAAGTTATTTTTCGTTTCATTTTTTGAACTCACAAATATCTTGGAATACAATGCATGAGAGCCTTTATTTTGGACACTTTTACAAGTCTATGTGATGCAAGACTTTGATTGGTTTTGTTGTAAGACCCGAGATGTTAGGTCTTATCTGGAACAGGACCATGGCGCGTGCGCCAAAGGGCGCACGCAAGGCTAAAACAAAAGTGCTTATTCTTTTAAAGAGGTGCTTTATCTTAAAACCGACCACGACCACCTCCAGATCTTCCTGCTTTTGCTGCCGCGCCTGCCGCACCTTTAGAAGCGTTACCGGCAGCACCTGAGATTTGTAAAGCGGCATTTTTTACTGTATTCGCACTCGTTCTTGCACCATTGGCAAGCATTGTGAAAACCTGTCCTCCTGAAGAGACACCAGTGTTAAAGTATGGTCCGCCAGAGGCCAGCGCTGTTGCAATACCGGGAAGCGCACGGAAGATAATAACCCCTATGATCGAAATGACGAGGACAGGGGGGAAAAGAACATAGATTGATTCATATGAAACTTTGAGAACCTGTAGAATAACTTGACATATAATTGTTCCAAGCATGATCACGAGAACCTGTAAAATGGTAAAATTGATCAAAGTTGTAATCCATGCATCGGTGTATTTTCGCGTTGCATTAAACAAATATAAACTAATGAATAGAGGACCAAGACCTATAATCATTACGAGTGCAACTTGTGCAAACATTTGCACAATAAAACCACCTATACAAAAAAGAATAACGGCTAAAAGCATGATAGAACCAAGAAGCCCCACAACGATCTTTTCAAAAAACCAAGCGTTGTATAAAACTTCTTGATAGCGAGTATTTGCCTTTAACAAAATATAATCAAAAACATTGGAGCTTGCAGGATTGCTGTTAAGCGCATTTCCAATAGCATTGGATAAATCTTTGAAGAAAATATCCTTGACATAAGTATTAAATGTATCCGCATTCGTTGCCATTGTTGTCACAACAACGATTTTAACAACATTATTGAGAAGACTATGCATGGAAAGCGCAACGCGACCTGTCATAACATTATAGCCATAAAGAAAGATAAAAATGATTGCGGCGAGATTTAAGGGCGCTGAAATAGCAGAAGATAACCCTCTCACCGTTGTGTCCATCACATTATCGAGAGGGGTTAAAATATACCCAGAAATGCTTTCAAATGGAGAAAAACTAAAGTCTGACATTTGTACTCGTACTTTCAAGTTTTTCTTTTAATTGTTTTTCTTTTTCTTTTAATTGTGCCTCAAGGTATTTATGTTTTTGTTGTTCCTTTTCTTCACGCATTTCGTCTTTTGTTTTCGTATCTCTTGCTTGAATCATATCAAGAGACTGAAGTTTTAGAGAAGCCACTTGAAGATCGGCTTGAAGAAGAGAAAGTTTTACTTGAAGCTCTTGTTGAAGAGCTTGAAGCTTCTGCAATTCTTCAAGGCTAGGTTTTTTTACAGCTTCTGTTGTTGTTATATCTGTTTGTGACTTAAGTTGTTCAAGTTGATGACTTATTGCTTTAATTTTTTTTGCAGTTTCAGTTGCAGTTTTATATACGCTTTCAGCTGTTTCTGATTTTGCAGCATCTAATTTTTGTGTATTCTCGAGTGCTTGTTTATAATATTCATCCGCATCGGGTGTCGTTTGTGATATTGCATGTGAAATAAAAGAAAAAGATAACAGTGTAACTAAGCCATATTTTTTCATTGATTTTTTCTCCTTTGATAAAATATGGGCAGCCATTTGTCAGGGTCTGCTCCATATTCGTTGATAATTTCATTCATGAGTTCAATGTTTTTTGTTGTGCCGCTTAAAACGGCGATCTCATCATTCATTCCACGTAAGTTAAGTTCTGCAACGACGGAACTTTGTCCTTGTTTGACGAGAAAACGGCGAGATTCTCTGCTTAATTCTGACTGTATCAGTTCAAATTCACGCTCAGTAAGTTTGAAAGCTTCGACATAATCATTGTAATTTGCTTTTTGATTTGGAAAAAATATTTGGGTGGGGCATTGCTCAATAATTGTGTGCGCGATTGTTGAGTTCAAAGCATCTTTAGGGCTTTGTGTTGCAAAGAGCATCATGCCATTTTGTTTACGAATTGTTTTTAACCGATCTTGCGCAAAAGCTTTGAATGAATCATCTTCCAAAGCTTTCCAGAATTCATCAACGACAATAATGATGCGCCGCCCATCAATCAAATCAAGAATGCGGTGAAAGAGATACATCATTAAGGGGCGCCGAATTTCTTCATTGTCTAAGAAATCGGTCATGTCATATCCAATGAACTGTGCGTTTAAATTGAGATCATCTTGATCATTATCAAAAACCCACCCTAAATCATTGCCCCTAATCCAGCGTTGTAGTCGTATGGCGATACCTTCTTTTGATGTGTTGTCAAAAAACAGTTGAAGTGCACCAAGAGAACGTTGTGTTGGGGGTAAGTTTTCTAAAGAATCGATGGCTTTGGCGATATCTTGTCGCTCTTCTTCTGTTACGATTTTCCCTTCAGCGCTTACCAGCTTTAAGATCCAATTACGAAGAAAGATTTTATTTTTTTCAGTGTATTCCATGCCCTTTAAGGGAGAAATCCCTGTGGGCTGCCCATTTTTTAGAGGTTTATATTTCCCTCCTCCAGCTCGTACAAAAATCTCTGCTCCTTGATCTTTATCAAAAAAAACCATAGTTGGATTGTGTTTTTGTAATTGTGCAAGAAGAAAATTAACAATCACTGTTTTACCAGATCCCGATGGGCCACAAACAAACGTATTTCCAAGATCGCCATAATGAAAATTAAAATAGTAAGGTGAACCAGCCTGTGTTTTTAGCAATGCGACAGCAGCCCCCCAAACATTATCGTTCAGTTTGCCAACGGGGAAAGAATGGAAGGGCGATAAAGCGGCAAAGTTTCTGCTGGTAATGGCGCCTGAACGCGCACGATAGCTAAAGTTTCCAGGAAGCTGTGCCCACCATGCTGCTTCCAATCCTAAATCTTCTCTGGCAATTACGGCTCCCCCATTGGTTAAATGGGAACGTGCTTTTGATAAGTTTTCAGACAATATTTTGGGATGATCAGCAAAAACAGCTAAAGAAATGTGATGCTCGCCCAAAACAAAACGGTTTGATTCTAAATCATCTAGCGCTTCATCGAGTGCATCAATTTGTGAACTAGCACGGTCAGCTGCATTGATCATTTGATTTTGCTTGCGGCTCATAATCGCACCGGCGGCCGCCTTACTTTTAAAGACAAAGGATTGTGTTAAAATGAATTCAAATGGTACCGTAAGCAAACCATCAGTCATACCAGGGCGTGTTTTAGAAGGGTATTCTTTCCATCCAAACATGCCAGCAAAGCGTTCATTACTTTCATGGCGAATTTCGATAATTTCTTTCCCAAAAATAACACGATCCGAGTAAATCGTTGAAGCAATAGTTCCAAATGTGAGAGGAATACGCTCACGTCTTCCCCCCACCAGCTGGTGGAGAAATTCACTTTGTTCAGAAAATAAAATACCTTCATGTTCATAGATTGATAGCAGACGGACTTCATACTCTTCTAAACCTTGCATAAGGTCTTGACTTAACTCTTCGAGTTTACGAATAGCTTCCTCATCGGGTTCAGATTGTGTTTTCTTCGCTTTGCTCAAGCGCTGAAAAAATGAAACCAGCTTTTCTGTTTTATCCGCTGCCGGATTCCAAAGCAGTGAAATAAATAGATCATTTCTATACAGTTCTTGCGAAACCATTTTCTTTTTATATTTTTCATCTAATGTTGTTGCAAAAGATGAAAGAAAGTGACCTTCTGGGTATATCGTTTCACGGCGGCGGATGATGTGAGAATATAAAGCAAGCCGTTCGTCTGCGATATTTTTTAAAAGGGTGTTTAATTGGTTGTGTAAAGAATTTAATTGATCAATATCCGCAGTGTCAAAATTTATACCCTCAACAGCCATCACAACCATTAAACAGCGTGAATTTAAAGCAACGACATGTTGGTTGATGTAGCGTATATAGGGAATATATTCTTCAGGCAAAGTTTCCCGTTTCATTATTGACATCTGTTTCACCGGCTTGGCTCCTTCAGCTTAGTTCCTTATAAGTTCGGATAAGGCGCAAGGGGGAGGTCGAACCTCCTCCCCATCGGTTGAGGTTTTTTTGTTTTCCTCGAGTATTGAGCCATGCAAATAATACGCGAAATTGGTTGTGATCATACTTTGTCACTTCTCGCAAAATAAAGTGCATCCCAATCCCAAGACCAAACATGGTAAAATCACTCGTCAAAATAAAAAGAATGGATGTCGCCATGACATTAAGCGCCATCGCTTCCATTGTAACACCAGCAAACATGGCTGGGCGCGTACAGGCAAGGAAAAGAGTATCTTCGTTCATTTATGTTGTGCCCGCTAATTTACCAACGAGAGCAGGGGCACCAAAAACAATAGCAATCCCGAGAACACAGTAAGCTGCTTTGCGTAAGTCAATAAAGCCGTACATCCAACCAATCCCCACAGCAGCAACACATATAATTGCAATAAGCTTTGCCGTTGCACCCGTCATCATTGTGACAATGTTGCCTAAAACACCATCAAGATTTCCCAGACCACCTCCACTAGCAGCAGGAGCAGCATAAGAAAGATCAGATACAAAAACTGCCGTAAAAAGCAGCATGGTCACGATAAAAATGATGTTTTGGAATCTATTATCTGTCATTTTACCTCTCTTTAACAAATAATATTTGTTCATATGTCGACATTCCATTTCCTCTAACAAACTGGAGAATGCTGTCATTTGATAACAGTTTAATCTTCTCGTTTGTTTGTTTTAAAAGCCTTGATAGTGGATCTGTTCACTCTCAAACTCTTTTTCTTAAAGAGACAGAAGTCTTTTCAAACTTGGATTGTGTTACATGAAAATGGCAATTTTAAGTTGTATGTATTGGTAAAGACAATAATATTAAAACAATGCAAGTAAGGAATATTATTCTTTACAAAATGTAGTTAATATGCAACACAGATATTTGGATTTTTTTCTTTAAAAACAATGGGATTAGTGATAAATAATGTGAAAGGATAGAAAAACAATGAATTTTTTGAGCGAGCGTGTTAAGAAATGCTATTTAAATTGATTGTTATTATTTACATTATGGGTTCCATAGTGTGGGGATTAAGCCAGTATAAAGATAAAATAGATTTCAGTATTCTTAAAACATTTGAGATGCAAGATATACAAGATATTCTCAATTTTTATCGAAAAGAAAAAAATCGAGAAGAAGAAAAGTTGGTTAAATCTATCACCAAACAGCAATTAGAAAAAAATGAACCAGTTCTCGATTTGCAGAAGAGTGTTTCATCAAACGATGTTGCAAATAATGCTGTTGTTTTTCATGGTAAGGCCTCTGTTACAAGTGGGGTTACATTTAAATTACTGACGCCTGCTGCACAATCTTGGCGCTCATATATCACCCGTGATATTCATCTTTATGGTGTAGACACGTGCGCACCACGCCAAAAAGCACGATTAAATGATCAAGAATGGCCCTGTGGTGCGGTTACAACGGCTTGGCTTGTCACCAAAACACTTGGGCAGGATTTATCCTGTAAACAGGCTGTGATGCACAATGGTGTTTATTATGCGCAATGTTTTGTTCAAGGGGTTGATTTAGCTGAGGCAGGTCTTACAGAAGGTATGTTGGTCCTCTCAAAAGAGGGAAAAGATCCTATTCCAACTCAGTACTATCATGCGGAAGAAAAAGCACGCAACAACAAGATCGGTCTTTGGTCAAGTGATTTCACTGAACCTTTAAAATGGCGGCGAGATAATGGATCTTACAACCCCTTTGAAAATCCGTGATTGGCTTTAACGAACATATTTACTTAAATTTTTATAGAGAAAACTTTATCAATAAAATTGCACCAGAGCATAGGGCAAAAGACCATAGGGAAAGTTTGAATAAACCGTGAGATTATTTCCGCTTGTGAAGTAAATGGATAATATTTCCATTTTCAAGGGGGGGCTCTCAAAATCGCTCTTCTATTTTTACTTATGTGTTTTATAAAAGCAGGAAAATTTCATTGTTGGTGGCAAAACGTTTTTGAGTATTTGTGTTTGAAGGAGAAAATGA
The DNA here is from genome assembly GCF_042193775.1 of Bartonella sp. OD88NMGDW. Taxonomy (NCBI): domain Bacteria; kingdom Pseudomonadati; phylum Pseudomonadota; class Alphaproteobacteria; order Hyphomicrobiales; family Bartonellaceae; genus Bartonella; species Bartonella sp. OD88NMGDW. Next base: position 40,343 of record NZ_JBHIMA010000010.1, read on the forward strand.
GACGATAAAAAACGCTCAAGAAATGGATTTCTAGAGCAGAGTTGATAAAAGTGAAAAATGAATAGATCCCAAAATGGCGTAACGTTTGATATAACGGATAGAATATTTTACAGTGCCTTAAAAGAATTCCTAGCAAAAGTTTTTTCATCAGAATTTTGTCTTCAGGATTGGATCACGTTTTTTTACTTCTTTAAGAGTGATCAAACTGTTTCATTCCTTGAAAAGCTTTCATAATTATCTGCTTCTAAATTCAGACTTCTAAAAGATGGATTTCAAACAGACTCCACACGAAGAAATCTTCGTAAAAATGATTTGCATTGTTGATTGTTTTCTATATATTACAAGATGTTTTTATTTAAGCATTCGATGGGGGAAACAATAATCAACATACGAATAGGTAAAAAGAGCTCATACTTTTTTGTAATGGCTTTGTAGTCTATTGATCGTGATACTAAGCGTTATAATGCTCATAGGCTTTTTATAGGGTGAGGGGCGCGGTTCCTATCGCAATGTGACTATTTGAAATCAGTTGGAAAAAAACATTAGTGCGTCTTCTGATTTTGTCATTTTTACTCAGTTTGGGCTTTTTTCTTCTCATTATATTTTATGACAAACTCATACGATGGCTGTCGTGAGTTCTTCTTACGTTATTTTACTCAGAGTGCTCACTTTGAAAGCAAGTAAGTGATAGTAAGGCTGTCTTCTCATACAGTATGAAAACTTAACACCCATTTGGGGGATGATGTTAACAGATAAGGTATTTAAAGAGGGTAAAATGAAAAAAATTATTTTATTATGCATGGCTCTATTATTCGCTGTGGGGTGTGAAAAAACTTATAGCGTAGAGGATTTTAAGAAAGATGCAAAATTAAGGGAAGAATGGGGAAAGAAGTGTTTTCTTTCAGGACAAGCTGTTAAGGAATCTAAAAATTGTAAAAATGTTTTACAAGCAGATACTGAAATGTTTTTCTCGCCAAAGCTTAATTCTACAGATCGTGGTCATGCGTTTTAACGGTTATGCATCTCAACAGTAAAGTGTTATATAAAAATTCTAAAATAAAGAAGTTACGTTTCAACGAATAGTTTCTTCTTTAATTTTTATAGCGGAGATTTTTATCATTTTTCATCTTTCAGATGAGCTCCCCAAATCATATTTGCAATCCTATTGTTTGTTTCATCTTTGTTAGATTGAGGATTATGATCATGAGAAAACAGGATAGCATTGTCTTATAGAAACATCTCTTAAGGCAACCAATCCCATTTCACGGTGGTGTCCGTGAATGGTATAAAGGTAAATCCATTGAGCACCACGATCTTTACGCTTCATAAAGGAGTAAGCAGGTGCATATTTGCTAGCTCGTGGGTGTTGCTACAACCCTTGGCATTTGAGACGGTTCATTAGGGGTATTTTTAATCCTTTCTTAATAGTTTTTATCCAAAAGGGCTCTGCCCGCTTGTAACTTGCAAGAGATATGGTTTTTGTTGCTTCAACATGGAACGGATCTGAAATGAAAGAATCTTACGCTATTCTGGATTCTTATTTAACATGTAAAACAATGAACACTCTTTATAAATCAATGTATTGTCTTATGGTGGAGTTGGTGTGGCATTGAGATTTTAGAGGAAAAATATGCCTTTAAGAATTTATAACAGATAGCAAGTCTTTATAGCAGGTATATTAAATGCAGATCATCTAAAATAAATGGAGCGTCCACAGCGAAGAAGGGGCTAATTTTTTAAAATCCGCATGAATGCTTATTCTGTTGTGCTGTAAAAACATCATCGTTTGAGGTGTGGTGTAAGGTATAAAAACTTTATGCATGGGGTGTTTTGATGAGAGAATGCTATGGTATTCAGTTTTTTATTCAATATGTAAAAGAAACATTATAAGTCAAAATCTTCTTTAATGTGATAATGATTTTTGAGAATTAAAAAAAATATAAGTTTAAATATAAAGAGCAGCACAAAGTTCTGCTCTTTATATTTAAGTTAAAATTAGCTTCTGCTTTAGAAACGATAACGTATCCCGCCAGACAAATTGGTGCCAGATACTCCGGCTTTTTGCAGTTTTTGCCGATAGCTGATATCGGCGTTTAATACAATATTTTGAGAAAGATATGCATTCACCCCCATGCCTCCCTCAACTGAAGAGCCGGTAGGATCAACATGAAAGGTATCAGCAATTTTTATGGTTTTACCATCACCAAAAGCTCTGATCACATTCATTTTACCATAGAAGGAGACAGCCTTATTTTCTTCAGCAGCCATTATAGTTTTTGTTAAACGTCCACCAATCCGCACCAACCATTGATGCGGGTTGCCCATGTCTACTTTTAAGCCATCGGCATCTGAGAAGATATCAAAAATGAGATTTTGATAAATGAATTGTGCTTGTGGTTCAAATACCAATCCTTTTGTGTTGGTTGCTAATTTCTGACCAATGGTTGCAGATATATTAAGCATCTCAGTACCATCCAGTTTTGCGGCATTTCCAACAAGAGCTGTGGTAATATTTCCTTTTAACTTTCCGTAAGAAAGAAGTGTGTTTACATATATACCATTGCTATGTTGGATGCTGCTGTAAGCGGCAAGAGACCATTTATCAAGTGTTGTCTTTTCAGAATCTTGCATCTCTTTTGGCGTAAAGGCAAGTTTTCCGTATGTTCCTAAAAAACCAAAATGTGTGCTTATGTCTTTGCCTTCCGAGGCGGCTAATATGGCACCCAGTTGTAAAGCAGTATAGTTTACATCAGCACCATAACCGTAATGCAGTGGATCGCGGTTGGAAGATAAGGTGACTTTCTCGCCGTAGGAAGAGAAAAAGATACCATTCTTTTTATTGTCTTTTGCCCCAAATACTGTTGTTCGCATATTGTCTAACAACGTGTTTTGATTGCTGACATCAGTAAATCCAGCAGAAAATAAAGTATTAGATATGGTTAAATAGTTTGCTACCTGTGGTAAAAGTGCTCGAACTTTTTTATCCTTATCAATGTAGGCATTCTGTAAGCGGAAATCCCAGAAATTACTGTTCTTACCAAAAAGGTTTTGGCTCTCATGAGATGTTCCAGGTTTATAGCCTGTAAGTACATACTTATAAGGTTGTTTCCCTATTGTCATATAGTTTCCTGCTAACGTGAAGGAATTTTCGTTTGCTTGTCCGGAAACTTGAATGATTGAAATCCCATGTGTCCCTAAAGGAAGTGACGCCATGTGTTCTCCCCAAACAGCAGAGCTATCGGTTGTTTTTTTATCTGTTTTTCGGAGATTGATGTGAACAACAGTACGCCCTGAGACATCACCATTAATCACAATGCGATCGGTTTGTTGCTCCGTGATAGGAGAATGTTTATTCCATTGAGTATTTACATAAATTTCTGCAACACCTGTTGCACTGTAAACCGCTGCTGTATGAGCTATTTCATTTCTTTTCGGAAGATTAGGTCCTATAAACAGAGTTTGATAATGTCCTTCCACTGGCTTGTCAAACATAATGGCACTGTCTGTAAGGCGCAATTCAGAAAGGTTAGAGTATGATTTTTTATCAACACCAAACTGTACATGGTCATCTGAAACATTATCATTATTTTGGGCGTTTTTATTCGCCTTTAAAAGCCATTTTGTCCCTTCTTTTAGATCAAAAACAGTTCTATTATCTTTAGAAGTTCTCACTCCACCTTCTAAAGAAGAGTGGTTAGAAACCAGTGTAAGGGTGTTTGTGAAAGCATTTTCGTTTTTTATATTTTTTAATAAAATATCGGCATGAATTTCTGAATTTTTAAGGCTGACTTCACCGTTTATGCCTGTTCCATAAAGGTTGATACCTCTACCATGTTCAACGAAAATCCTTGTATTCTCTAGAGTTACTTTATCGGCAATATTGGCTCCATCTTGTTCTTGAACGGCGTTGGCATTCCTTTCAGCATTGCGTGTATATCGTTTTCTAGGGGCACTATACGGATTGTTGCGGAAAATAATACCGTCCACTTCATGATTACCCGTGACATGTACGCTTGAATCTTTCAGTTTGATTGTTCCCTCTATGTTTAGCAAACCAACTGTTTCTGCTGTTACAGTAATACCTGTAGCATCAATTTCTCCACCATCTGATACACTTAGCGCAACAAAACGCGCATCAACTGTTCCCCCTATCATGTTGATTTTTGAATTATTGCCCTCTGCATGTACAGCAAAACCATTGTCTTGAATTTTTTTGTTATATAGCGTTATGGTCTTACCGTTTTCAGCCTCAATTCTGGAGCTTATATCCTCAATTTGTGTAGAATTTTCAGGTTGTTTTATTGGTGATATTGGTTTTTTAAGCTCTGATTTTTCAGATATTTTTTGTGCAGAGGCAGATTGTACGGGCGCTGGTTTTACAGATTTTGGTGGTACCGATAATGCTGGTTTTCCAGTTTCTGGTCTTAAAGATATTGGCTGTGCGAGTTCTGGTTCTTTAAGCGCTGGCGATAGCTCTGTTGCCGGTTTTGTAGGTTCCGCTCTTGTAGGTTTTAAGTTTATAGGTGTTGGTTGTAAATTCGGTGCAGGTTGAGGAGGTTCTGACTGTGAGGATACAGCAGAATTTTCGGACATTTTTTCTCTGGAAGAGTTTGTAGAAGAGGTGGAAACACCCGAACGTCTTCTAGATTTTACTTCCATTCCTGCTGTTGGAGCTATTTCTGTCGTTGGAGATTGTGTAAGAATATCTTGTGTGGCTGTAGGGTTAGATTGTACACTTTTTGCCACTTTAGTCTTTGATGTTTGTGTATTTCCTTGGCTAAGATTAGAGTTTTGTTTTGAAGAAGAAATTGTATTTCGAACTAAATTTCCTTCAAGTTTGGTTGTGGAAGGTAGAGTGCTCGTAGGAGTAGGCGTTGTAGATTCACTCTTTGTAAGAGGAGGGGGTATGATCGTTCTTGTAGAGCTAGATGTTAAAGGTGGATATGAAGATGATGCATTTGAATGAGCGGGTTGTGGAGACGGGAGATCTATTGTAGATCGTGCATCTGTATCATGAAGAGCATAAGACAAGCTGGTGGAAGAACAAAACAGAACTCCAGAAACTGTGTATAGTAAAAAACTTTTTTTCATATAGATGTATTCCTAAATATTTCCCCTCTCTCATAAAAGATAAAACTTTAACCTCATTATGTTTCTTTTGTAAGAGACAAAACGAAACATAATGAGAGTACTTTGTATTTCAAGATGCAAATACAAGTATTTTTAAAAGTGATAGCGCATTCCAGCGGAAATATTTATTGCAGATATGCCATCTTTTTTGAATTTATGTTGATAGCTGAGATCATTATGAAACTCGATATTTTCAGATAAGTGCGCCTGAATACCAAAACCACCTTCGATTAAAAATCCCATAGCAGCAAGCGGAAGGTTTTCACTAAAAGTTTTGATCGCGTTCAGTTTGCCGTAGAAGGAAAGGGCATGGCCTTTGTTTTGCGTCAAACGTCCGCCAATACGGAGCAACCATTGATGAGGTTTGCTTATGTCTATTTTAGAGTTATCGTCATCTGAGAAAGAGCCAAGCATGAGACGCTGATAAACAAGTTGTGCTTGCGGTTCTAGGATTACACCTTCCAAACTGGTTGACAGTTTTTGACCAACAGTTGCAGCAGCCCCTAATGTTTTACTATTATTTACTTTTGAGGTATGTTTGATGAAAGCTCTGGTGTTATTTTCTTTGAAAATTCCATAAGAGAGAAATGCATGTGCATAGAGGCCACTGTCATGTTGAATATTTCCATATGCAGTGAGTGACCATTTATCAAGCATTTTCTTATGAGAGCTTTCTTTGTTTTTAGGCGTAAAAGACAATTTCCCATATGTTCCGAAAAGACCAAAATTGCTGCTGATATTTTGATCGTATAGCGCTATTAATGTTGCTCCTGCTTGCAATGCAGCATAGCGAATATCTGCTTGAACACCATCTTGTTTTTCTTGAATGCTGGAAGAAAAGGTGCTCTTATTGCCATAAGTGGATAAGAAAACGCCTCTCTCTGGATGATCTTTGGGTTCAAACATCGTTATTTGCATGTTGTCTAACGAGATATTTTGATTGTTGAAATCAGAAAAACCGACAGAAAACATCGCGATAGGCATAACTAAAGAGCTTTCTTTTTGTGGCATAAGAACTGTTCTTTTTTCTGCCAAATCAAGAGAAGCAGAAGTTGCGGCTGCTTCATTATCTGTAAGTTTAGAGGTGCTTTCGGTATCAGCGGTAGCGGTTCTCTTAACTTTTGTGGGTAATTTCACATGAGCTTTTGCGGATGTGTTAAGAGTCGTTTTCGATGCTTGTGTTGGTGTGTTTATTAAATCAATGGTATGGCGTGTTTGAGGGTTTAAGCCAGAAGCGGTACTGGTAGACGTAAAATTAAAAGAAGAAAAAAACAAAGCACAAGCGGCTGTACATAACAAAAGATTCTTATGCATAGAGATGTTCCTTAAGATATTTTCTTTGTTTTGCTAAAAATAAACCACTTTTTGACACACTACGTTTTTTGTAATGTAGTAAAATATAAGCAGCACTGTTTTCATCTCAGCGCTGCTTATGCGTCAAAATAGAGAGCTAAGATTTCTAAAAGCGATAACGCATTCCACCGGAAAAATTAATTCCAGAGACACCAGCTTTTTGAAGTTTATGTTGGTAATTAACGTCAGCATGAAGTGCGATATTTTTAGAAAGTTGCGCGTTAATGCCAAGCCCACCTTCAAGGGAAGAGCCCATAGAATCGAGATAGAAAGATTCAATAACATCTATAGTGCGCTTTTCACCAAAAGCTTTGATGACATTCAATTTACCATAAAAAGAAAGAACACGATCTTTTTCAATGGGAAGCATTGTTTTCGTTAAACGCCCTCCAATACGGACCAACCATTGATGAGGGGTCTTTATATTAACCTGGAAGCCATCAATATCTGAAAGAGTGCCAAATGTAATGTGTTGATAAATAAGTTGTGCTTGTGGTTCAAAGGACACTCCTTCAACACCAGTTGCTAGTTTTTGTCCAACGGTAGCTGATATATTTAATGTATCCGTATTATTTAACTCTGTGGTGTTGCCGATAAGGGCTGTTGTAATATGTCCGTTTAAAATGCCGTAAGAGAAAAGTGTATTAACATAGAGACCATTGTCATGGTGGAGGTTCCCATATGCCGTAAAAAACCATTTATCCAGTATGCTTTTGTCAGAACCTTCCATATCCTTTGGCGCAAAAGAAAGCTTTCCATATGTGCCTAAAAGACCAAGATTCGCGGTCATATTTTGATTTTCTAACGTTGCTAATGTCATGCCTGCTTGGATAGCAGCATAACGAACATCTGCACCATAACCATATTCTAATGGACTACGGCTGGAAGATAACGTTATCTTGTTGCCATAAGTCGATAAGAATATCCCTTTCTGTTTATGACCTTCTAATCCGAAAACTATTGAGTGCATATTATCTAACAGTGTATTTTGATTGTTTATATCAGCCAAGCCAGAGGAGAATATTGCATTATGCATAACCAAATAGCTTGCCATTTGAGGAACAAGAGCTTTGATCTTTCCTTCATCATCGAGAGTCGCACTTTGCAAGCGGAAATCCCAGAAATTCTCATTTTCTTCCAAGGGAGCTTGTCCATAGTTTTCTTTTTTAAGGGATGATGCATTGATATTTTGTGCATCTTTCTGTTTTGATTCTTGTGATATTCCGCTTAAATGACTTTGTGTCTTATCGGCTTTCCCACGGCTGGATGTTGGTCCATAAACATTGAGTATGTATTTATAAGGTAAGCCCTCCATTGTGGTGTAGCCATGGGCAAGTTTGAAGGAATCTTCATTTGCTTGCCCAGAAACTTGAATAAGTGAGAGCCCACGCATATTCAAAGGAATTGAATCTTCTTCATCATCGAATGGTTCTGCATGCTTTGAAAGATTGTTGAAATAGATCGTTGTGGTGCCTGAGACATCACCATGAACGAGAACACGGTCAGTTCTTTGTTGTTCTTTTGTAAGACCATTACTCCATTCTGTATTAAAGTAAATTCTTGCGTTCCCCAATGCATTGTAAACCGTTGTTGCATCGGAGCTTCTGTTTTGCTCTGCTTTTTGTGGATGTTTTCCTACATGCAAGGTTTGATAATGATTGTCTGCTAGTTTATGCGGAGCATTAAATATGATAGAGCTATTATTAAGGTTTAGGACTGAAACGATAGATTGTGCTCGTTGCTTAAGATCAAGGAGCTTATAATTAAATAGACTAAAACTATTTTCCAACTCAAATAGACTAATTTTTAAATGCCACTTGCTGTTATTGTTTAGGGTGAAAACCGTTGTATTTTGAGGAAGCGTTTTTGCTCTTCCTTCCATAATCGAATTATCAGCCTCTAATGTAAAAGTAGCAGGTTGAACCTCGAAGAAGGGTGAGACTTCATTTTTTAATAACATATCAGAACGAATTTCTGAGTTTTTAAGGTACGCTGCATTCGTTTTGGGATAATAAGGTCCGAAAATACCTACACCGTCCTTTACAAGAACTTTTGTATTATTAAGGATTGCTTTGTTTACAACTTCTTCTCCTTCTTTTATTGTAGAACTTGAAATATAACCAAAATTGATACCATAGGCTCTGCTGTGGCCTATGACCTTTAATGTTGAATCTTCAATATGGATTGTGCCGTTTGTGAGTGACAAACCATGCCCTTCTGCCTCTCCCACAATTCCTTTGGCATTAATTTGACCACCTGATGTTGCAGAAAGCAAAGTAAAGCCTGAGTGCATTACTGAGTTTGTAATGGTAATATGACCTTTCTTAGCAACCACGGCATCATACTTACCACGAACAAAAACATTATGAAGGCTCTTCTCTTCTCCATTAGCTACTTGGACCGTAGGAATCTCAAGAGGTTGTTTATTTGCATAAGTTGGAGCAAAATGAGAAAAAATGAAAGTTCCAGCAATTGTACATAACAAAAAATTTTTCTTATAAATATATTTCTTACACATAGATATGCCTTTAATATTTGGTATGCTTTGATGCTTACTTCATTCCCCTAATGGCGCAAGTACCCAATCAGTTTTTATATCATTATATTTTTATTGTAAACAACAAAACGAATATTATGCTTTGTTATTTATCGTTTAAAAATTGGTCTTAGAAGAGCTTTTAAAATAGAAAGCGCAATGCAGCGAAGATGGATTTCAGAAAACCTAGCTTGATAAGTATTTTTGTTTTAAAGTGCTAAGGATCAAAATATTTTACAAGGATGTTTATTGCTTAAGGCTGTTGTTATGAAAACTCTACAAAGTTTTTGGAGAAGATTTGTTGTGCATTTACAAAAATCGTTCAGTTGTTTTTCTTGCATATAGAATTATTCACTATGAATTTTTTTGATGTAAAAAAGCTAAAATATTTTGTATTTTTTACCGATATACAAAAATTTTTATAAATCAAAAAGGCAGTTCTCTTGAGACTTCAGCAGTCATTGAGAGATAAGGAATTTTGTTGCATTTGGTTTGAATGAAATTAATCCTTTCGAGAAAGCTGTATAGAAAGAACCGTTATTGATGGCTCTTTACGATAGATTGCAAAAAAGCAGTACATTCGTACTGCTTTTTTATTAAAAATGCATAGACTATAAATTGTTTTTTGCCTTTTCTTAAAACTGATAGCGTATTCCGCCTGAAAAGCTTGCTCCAGATATACCAGTTTTTTGAAGCTTATGTTGATAGTTAACATCAGCATAAAGGGCGATATTTTGTGATAATTGTGCATTCACACCAAGTCCACCTTCAACAGAAGCCCCCATAGAACCAAAGTGGAATGATTCACCAATCTGTATGGTGTCATTGTTAGAAAAAGCTTTAATAATATTCAATTTACCATAGAGAGAAAGAATACTGCCTTTTTCAATAGAAATCGTCGTTTGTGTTAAGCGCCCACCAGCACGCACTAAGTATTGATGAGGATTTCCCATATCTACATCAAAGCCATCGACATCTGAGAATGTGCCAAGCATGAGACGCTGATAAACAACTTGTGCTTGTGGTTCAAAGACCAATCCTTTTGTACTGGTTTCGAACTTTTGTCCAATGGTCGCCGATGCACTGAATGTATCAGCGTTTTTCAATTCTGCAGTCTTTCCTATGAGAGCTGTGGTGATATCTCCCTTGAGCATTCCATAAGAAAAGAGAGCATGGATATATGCACCATTATTATGGCGCAGTCCACTATATGCAGAAATTGACCATTTATTGAGTGTACTCTTGTCAGCACCTTCCATATCTTTTGGGGTGAAAGCTAATTTCCCATATGTCCCGAAAAGACCCAAATTGGTGGTTATGTTTTGATCTTCTAGAGCTACTAATGTAAAGCCTGCTTGTAAAGCAGCATAGTGAATATCGGCACCATAGCCATATTGCAATGGCGTACGGTGAGAGGATAATGTCATCTTATTTCCATAAGTCGAGAAGAAGATCCCTTTGTTTTTATGATTTTTTTTCTCAAAGCCTGTTTTTTGTATCGTGTTCAGTAAAGTGTTTTGATTGTTTACATCAGCCAGTCCAGCTGAGAATAGTGCGCTAGGCATGGACAAATAGCTTGCCACTTGAGGAACGAGAGCTCTGATCTTTCCTTCATCATCGAGCGTTGCACTTTGCAAGCGGAAATCCCAGAAATTCTGATTTTCTCTCAAATGGTTTTGTGTGCTCCCTATTTGCTCAGAATTTGCCGTTGATTCACCTTTTATATTATCCTCAATCTTCAAAACCACACCACCTAATACAACGGGGGTCGTGTCGGTTTTTGAGGACTTTTCTTGTGATTGTTGAGTTACTTCTCCTAAATGGCTTTGTGTGCTCTCTGCTTCTCCAAGACGTGATGTTGGTCCATAGGCATTTAAGATATATTTATAAGGCAAACCGTCCATTGTGACATAGCCATTTGCTAGTTTGAAGGCATTTTCATCTGTTTTTCCAGATACTTGAATGAGCGACAGTCCACGCATATTCGCGGGAATAGAAGCTTCTTCTTTTGATGGCTCACCTTTTGAAAGACTATTGAAACTAATTGTCGTGGTGCCTGATACATCTCCATGGACAAGAAGGCGGTCCGTTTTTTGTTGTTCTCTTTTTAAACCATCACTCCATTCTGTATTGAAATAAATCCTTGCATTACCTGTCGCATTATAAACGGTTTTTATAGCGGAATCCCTGTTTTCGTGTGGTTTAGGGATCTCAATTGTTCGTCCTACACTCAAGGTTTGATATTGACCCTTTGCCAGCCTATGTGGCGCATTAAACACAATAGAGCTATTATTGAAGTTCAGTACTGAAACGGTAGATAGTGCTCGTTGCTTAATATCATGGAGTGCATAATTAAATGAACTAAAATCACGATTTATGTCGTATTGACTTACATTTAAATACCATTTGCTGTTGTTATTTAAATTAAAAACAGTTGTATTTACTGCTAAGGTTCTTGCTCTTCCTTCCATAATCGAATTATCGGCGGTTAATACAAAAGTCACAGGATGAGGATCTGAATCTGTTTTCTTTTTTACATTATTTTGTAATAGTACATCAGAACGAATTTCTGAATTTCTAAGTTGAACCTCGGCAACAGACTTTGAAGATGATGGTCCTAAAATACCGACACCATTTTCCACAAGAAGTTTTGTATTGTTAAGAATTGCCTTATTGATAACTTCTTCACCATCTTTCACAAAAACATCTAAAATGCTATGAAAAATAATACCGGATTGTTTTTTGCTTTCTATGAATGAATCTTCAATGTTAATGATACCGTTTGAAATCGATAGACCAGTGTACAAGGCATTGACGTTTACTCCTTTAGCATTAATACGTCCACCTTGTGATACAGCAAAAGCAAACGAAGCTGAATGTATTGTTGAGTTTGTAATTGTGGCAATTGCTTTTTCAGAGGCGTGCACTGCGCTCAATCCATTGCGGATAAAAACGTTATTAAGAGTTTTTTCTTCTCCTTTTTCCAGCTTAAACTCACTAATAATTTCAGGAGGTTGTCTATTTGCATAAGTTGGAGCAAAATGAGAAAAAATGAAAGTTCCAGCAATTGTACATAACAAAAAATTTTTCTTATAAATATATTTCTTACACATAGATATGCCTTTAATATTTGGTATGCTTTGATGCTTACTTCATTCCCCTGATGGCGCAAGTACCCAATCAGTTTTTATATCATTATGTTTTTATTGTAAACAACAAAACGAATTATAGTTATGGTGTTCTCTATGATTTGAAGTTTTTCTTAAGAAAAACTTTTTAATGATCATAAGAAGTCGGGAAAAATGGATTTCATAAAACCTAGCTTGCTCAAGCTTATGCTAAAAACACTATGAAGTATGATATTTAAAATTGTCTATTAAGGATAATCGTTATAAAAGCTCTATAGCATTGAGATGTATTATTTTATGCACTCACCAAAACGATCAGCAAATTTTCTCTGCTATAAGAAAAAGAGATGAGGGGGCTATTCACAGGCTTTCTTTAAAGAGACTTTTCTTTAAGGGTACCAAAGCTTATTTCGCGACGATGTGGTCATGAATGCTATAACGCTAAAGCCATAGAGTCTCATCATCTTTACGCTTACGAAGGAGCAAGCTGATACCTTTAAGCTTAATAAAAGAGCAAGCCCATCACACACTTTGCTAGCTCCTAATGTTTGTGACAAGCTCTTGGTTCTTGAGACAGTTCATTATAGGAGTTCTTAGGCTTTTCTTATATAACTTTGCTCCACACGCCAGCTCCGCTTGTAACGTGCAAGAAAATTTTTAATTGATTCAACATAAAACAAGTTTGAAATGAGAGAATCCTACGATATTCCGGACTCTCATTACAACATGTAAAACAAAGAATTATATTTATAAATCAATATATTATATGGAATGATAGGGATAAGCATTGTCAAAATGGTTTGCCTAAAAAACGGTACATGGAAATATAAATGAATTCTTACAGGGTGGTGTTAAGCTAATGGATTGAAGAAACAGATAGCAAAGGTATGAACAGAGAACTTCTTTTATCATTATCTTTTCCAATGTTGTTTTCTTTATATTGCCTAAAAATACACTTTGCTTAGCTGTATAGACAAATTCGATAATGAATATGCCGCGTGACTCGTGTAAATAGCAGAGAAGGAGATCATTGAGGAGAAAGAAAAAAGTTTTAGGGGATAAGAATAGTAGCTTACATAGATTAAAAAAGGCAGTATACTATACTGCCTTTTTATTAAATTGAATAGAATGAATAGGCTATTTACAGCCTTTCCTTAAAACTGATAGCGTATTCCACCTGAAAAGTTTGCACCACTTATACCAGTTTTCTGAAGCTTTTGTTGATAATTCACATCACCATGAAGGGAGAAATTGTGAGACAGTTGTGCATTGATACCAATGCCGCCTTCAATTGCAGGTCCCATAGGATCAAGGTCAAAGTCTCTACCAATATGAATGGTACCATCATCACC
>NZ_JBHIMA010000070.1:0-765 GCF_042193775.1 Bartonella sp. OD88NMGDW
GAATACCAAACAGACCGTGCCTTTTATCTAACAGCTTTTAATGGCAATACGTCATACACCTATGACCGTATTGAACGTGGAACCATTCATATTCCCAATGCAACCATTTCCATTATTGGGGGCATTCAACCCTCACGCATTATTCCCATTATTCAAGCCATGTGCCATGGAATAAATGATGATGGTTTCATGCAACGATTTCAAATGATTGTATGGCCCGACGAACGAAAAAAGCGGTTATGGACGGATAGACCTCCCAATCAAAAGGTATGGGAAAGCTATCAAGGGGTCTTTCGTTCTCTTTATGATAAACCGTTAGGCTCACCAAAGCATCCGATAACCATACGCTTTTCTGCTGAAGCTCAAGAAATGTTTCGTGTATGGTGGGAAAATTTTCAGAAAAAAATAAATAGTGGTCATTTCTCTACAAATTTACAATCGTATCTTTTGAAAATGGATAAAACCATACCAACACTTGCGTTGATTTTTGAATTGACCGAAGGGGGTCGTTTTGAAATCAATAGAAATGCTCTTGAGAGAGCCTTGTATTGGGAAAAATATCTGTTAAGTCATGCCAAACGTCTTTATGCGGCGCATGATACATTAGCAACAGAAAGTGCAAACTTGCTTGTCAAGCGCTGTGATCTTTTACCCAATGTTTTTACGGCAAGAGATATCTATAGACGGTGTTGGAGATCTTTAAAAGACAATGGAGCCGTTAAGCAAGCTTTAGAGCTTTTATGTCGTTGTAACTATATTCGTGAA
>NZ_JBHIMA010000071.1:0-763 GCF_042193775.1 Bartonella sp. OD88NMGDW
ATTTAGGAGGCAATCCCCCGAAAGCAGGCTTGGTGAAGGTTTGGGGACCTTTTGTTTGTTTGATGCAATTGACAGATTATCCCAATCGCATTCATTGGTCAGGTTTGGAAGATGCAACCCATTGGACAGTTAAGCAGAAAGATTGCGATTTTCAAGATTTTCCAGATGGAGAATATGTTCAAGGGTCTACGGAATCGACTAATCCCCTCATTTTTATGCGTTCTGCTATTTATGCAGGAACCTTTGTTGCGGGTTCTAAGATTGTGTTTACGTTTCAAAAGATACAAGACAAGCGAGGAGCCCGTAGTGCATCCTCTATAGCATGTCGAGGGAGTGATGCTTTTTTTGCAGGTGATGGTGGTTTTTATCAGATGAGTTTAGATGGTCAACTTTTACCGATAGGTTTTGAAAAGGTTGATAGAACGGTTTTTAAAACATTTGATAAGTTTGCTCTTGATGAGATGCAAGGAGTTATAGACCCCATTGATAACCGGATTTATTGGTCCTTAAAAAGAGGCAATAACGAGCAAACCACCTTTGTTTATGATTGGGGTTTACAGAAATGGTCGACACTACAGGGAAAGCTTTTCACGTTGTTTCCAGTGTTTACAACAGGTTATACTTTAGAACAGTTAGATGAGATTTCACTCAATCTTGAGGCATTGCCGGCTTCTTTAGACAGCCCCCGTTGGCAAAGTGGCGCTCCAATGCTTGGTGCTTTTGATGAAAACAATCGGCTTGTTATGTTTACAGGAGCCCCGAT
>NZ_JBHIMA010000072.1:0-743 GCF_042193775.1 Bartonella sp. OD88NMGDW
CAAGCCAAGGGTAAAGCCGAGGTTATTATAGCAAAACAACGCCATGGTCCGACAGGAATCGTTCCCCTTGCCTTTCAATCCGATTTTACACGCTTTAGTGATTTAGAACATAATGTAACACTTTAAATAATTGTTATTAGCTAACTGAAAATATTGTAAAAACACATAAAACATGTTATGATCTTTACATCATTTAATGGGACTTACAAACATGCTTAATAAAGTGATTTTAATTGGTCATTTAGGTGCCAATCCAGAAAGCAAAACAATGTCATCTGGCATCGAGGTGGTCAATTTTCGAATGGCAACGTCTGAGAGCTATATAGACAAGGCAACCAATAAGAAAGTAGACAAAACCGAATGGCATTCCATTGTGGTGTTTAATCCACATCTTGCAAAAATAGCACTCCAGTATCTGAATAAAGGCAGCAAAGTTTATATCGAGGGGCGACTACAAACCCGTAAATGGCAAGATAAAAACGGTGTTGAACGGTATGTAACAGAAGTCATATTGCCTCAGTACAAAGGCGAGTTAAAGCTTTTAGATGGCAAAAATGATGATAATCAAGAGCCGTCATCAGCTTATGACAGAAGCATTTACAGACCTCTTGATACACCCCATACCGTTATGAATGACAGTGTTCCTTTTTAATAGAGGGTATTTAAATGTCTGATAAGCCGCCGCTCCATACCTTTAGTGCAATCTGTAAATCTAAGCCAGTTTATAACTATACTATTACAGA
>NZ_JBHIMA010000073.1:0-743 GCF_042193775.1 Bartonella sp. OD88NMGDW
CGTTCAATACGGTCATAGGTGTATGACGTATTGCCATTAAAAGCTGTTAGATAAAAGGCACGGTCTGTTTGGTATTCCTTTCTTTCCATATTAGCTAAAAACCCAGCCAATTCATCTCGTACCATCAAGAGACCACGGGGGTTTTCTTTTAAGAGTTCCCCAAGCTTTTCGACAGTCACATCGTTGACAATAAGACGTCGTTTATCAAGAGTGTTATCATCACTTTCTTTGTGTTCAATAGATTGTGAAAGAAGGGCAAGGGCTTGTTCCTCATCTTGATCTTTGAGTGCTTTATAGGCTTGTTTTTTCTTTTCTCGTTTATCTAATTCAATAAGAATATCTTTCTTTTCTTGCTGTTCTTTCTTCTTTAACCATTCTTGATGCCATTCCTCTTGAAAGGCATAGAGAGGAGTTAAAGCGGCTTGCATGGTAGGTGTTTTGAGTGTTGAAGGTTGCCCCACAAGAGCACCCCAGAGATTAGGAACAATTTTCCAATTATTATCATGTTTTTTGGGAGCAATCCGCACGCCATTGCCAATGACAGCAGCCAAGCCACATAAAGCAGAAATAGCAATAAAATCGATAGAAGATTGTTGAAGATCGGCAACCTCATAAATATAGTCCATTAATGGCATTGGAAGCTGTAATAAGCTAAAAGGCTCGACAGGTAAGAGAGCCGTAGCAATCGGTTGTAATTGCCCCCAACCATTTTGTTGCAAGGCTTGTTCATAAGAAATGGCTTT
>NZ_JBHIMA010000074.1:0-732 GCF_042193775.1 Bartonella sp. OD88NMGDW
TACTTTGCGATTGACTTTGCACGATGACCTATAGCAGTCGTAGCATACTCTAAAGCTTTAGAAACAGCACCAACGGCCGTCGAATAACTACCTGCCGCTGTTGTATGATCATCCTTCGCATCAGTTTCATGATACTCAGAACCTATTGCGACACTGCTCGCACCCAAGGCCTGAGCTGTGTAACCTATAGCAATGGTATCCTCTTTTGAGGCCAGCGAATCATTGCCTATAGCAATACCTCTATTCCCCTTTGCATTTGCTTGATAACCCATGGCTATACTATTTTTTGTTGTAGCCTTTGTAAAGGGACCTATAGCAATAGCACTGCTAGCCGATACCAATGAATTAACACCAATAGCGATCCCCTGTTTTTCCTTAGCTTCAGCTGATAAACCTATAGCAATTGCTCTTTCAGCTGTTGCCAACGCTCCAACACAACCAGTTTTACCGCCTATATTTTTACAATCTGGGTCATCTCTACCTATTGCAATACTTGAATAAGTAGTTGCCTTTGCAGTATCGCCCAACATAATACCTTTATCAGCTTTCGTGTCTCGCTGCAGTTCACTAACAGGAATAAGTTGTCTTGTTGTCAAAGTATTTATTGTGGAATTATTATCACTGTTACTAGAAAGAGTATTGACCAGAAAATTTACGTAGTCACTGGTAGCATCCACCTTAGGTGTTGTCGCAACATTCAACGCTGTTATATAATTTTCCTTTGATGCATTA
>NZ_JBHIMA010000011.1:0-18825 GCF_042193775.1 Bartonella sp. OD88NMGDW
CCTATAACGTTGCGTCATAGGACGGATTGTGCTATCTCTAGGGTGATGAGTTTGAGAAAGCCTTGTCCGTCCTTACGTGACAAGGTTTTTTTATGCCGCGTCACTTTGACGTTGCTGTTTTGCTTGTTCGATTACATTCAAAAGATCCGATTGTAACCAACGGGATAAAAAACCAAATTTTAAAGGTTTTGGGAGAGAGCCATTGGTAACATGACGGCGGAAAGTTGAGACACTCATATGAAGCAATTTTGCACTTTCACGGTCTGTCAAAAGAATATCATTTTCTGTCATACTAAAATCCTTTCTATCAAAAAATGGTAACAAATCATAACTATTTATTAACCACATTTTGGTTCATTTAGAAAGATGTTTTATTTATAGAAAACAATATTTTATCATACAATTTCTGATGTGATAATTTATGACTCTTATTGAGAAAGAATGAGAGACAAGAGAGAGAAAGTTATCCACAGATCATGGGGTTATTCACCCCATATCTTAAGATTGACCCGTGACATAAGCCGCCCATTTATCCATATAAACGCGGCGCTGTTCTAAATAGTCAGTCCGACGATAGGCACGCTCTACTTTACCTCCTACTGTATGACTTAGAATGGTTTCAGCGACCTCATAGGAGGCATCGGTTGTTTCAGCAAGCCAATTGCGTAAACTAGAGCGAAATCCATGGGGGCAGGCATCAATCTTATTCTCTCTCATATACTTTGCCATACAACTATCAGCAAGGGGACCGCGACCGGTAGCAGAAAAAAAGAAATCATTACGAGAGAGCAAGCGCGCTTGTTTTAGAATTTCTAATGCTTCTGTTGATAGAGGCACGCGAAATTCTGTTGTAGCATCACGCCTTCCTTTCATATTTTCAGCAGGAATGGTCCATATATTCTCCTCAACTTGATCTTTATGAATATGACGTAAAGGATTGGTACGAACGCCTGTCAGAATAAGCAAACGCAAAGCCAGTTGTGTTATGGTCGATGCTTCACAGAGTGTTTTATAAAAAGCCGGAACATCTTTCCAATCCATTGCTGGTAAATTTTGTGTTTTATGACGTTGTTTACCTAAGAGCGCGCGTGCTTTTTCTGTTGCTTGTAAATCAACATTCAAACCCAAGGCAGCCGCATGTTTGAGACAAAGATTAAGACGGGTAAGAGCTCTATTAGCTGTTCCAGCTTTTGAATGCCAAATAGGGGCAAGAACATTGCGTATCTCTGTTTGTGTAATCTCAGAAACAGGCAGACAGCCTAATTTAGGGAGAATATGTAGGCGTAAAGGTGCAAACCAATTCCCATCTTTACCATCCCCTTTTAACTCAGATTTCCGACTTTCAAAAGTATCTAAAGCAATATCTTTTAAGTAATGAAGATTGCTTATTGCCTCACGCTTTTGTTTATCGCGTTCTTTAATAGGGTCACGACCCTCATGCAAAACAGAACGCCATTGATTTGCTAATTCACGGGCTTTTTTTAAAGAAACATTTCGCAACGCACCCAAGCCCATTTCGCGGCGCCGACCATGAATGGTATAACGATAAAGCCATTGAGCACCACCATCTTTACGCTTATGGAGAAGCAAGCCGGCCACCATCACACTATTTGCCAGCCCCCAATGTTGCGACAGCCCTTGCATTAAGACGATTCATAAGAGGCATTTTTACTCCTTTCTTTCCTCATTTTTACCCACAAACCAGCCCCGCTTTTGACGTGCAAGCAAGTGATATTAATTGATTCAATCTGAGAGGGTTTGTGATGAGAAAATCTTACTATATTCGGAGTTATGATTCAAGTTGAAAAAGGATGATTTATTATTATAAATCAATGTGTTGCCAGACCCCGGAATACTAATGCGAGGGCGCTCGCAACCGGAGGGGGAGCAAAGTGCAAGCCAAAAGTCTACATTTTTATGACATTTCTTTAGGCAAAAAAATTCGCTTTAGAAGAAACTTCATGGGTTTTTCTCAAAAACAATTAGGGAGTCATTTGGGCGTAACGTTTCAACAAATTCAAAAGTATGAGAAAGGTTTAAATCGCGTAAGTGCAAGACGTTTACAAGAAATTGCTCATATATTAGATGTTCCCGTTTCCTTCTTTTATGCTGATAGCACAAAAAAAGAAGATCCCCTCTATCATTGTGATGACAGAATAGAAAGCAAAGCAGAATATTTACTTTTGCAAAGTTTTAGAATGCTAACCCGCAAAAAACAACGAGCTATTTTGCAGTTAATTTCTGGTGAAAAAAATGATCCCTTATTTTCATAAGTTCACTGAAAGAACAATCAACGTCCTTAATAACATTGAAAAGAATTTTGACTGTCTCCACACACCTTATGAGAACGAAAATTCTTAAATCTAATCTGGTCTGTAAATAGTCCGAATTCTAACGAGTTTAACTTAGCAATAGCGCTTTGATTTATAATGATAATCTAACGTTATGTATATTGAATAAGTGTCTCAAATATCATAAAATTCTTTCATTTCAAACTTGTTCTATATTGAATCAATCAAAATCATTTATTTGCACATTACAAGCAGAGTTGGCGTGTGAGTAAAAATGTACAAAAAAGGCATATCTCTTAATTGAATCGTCTCACATACCAAGAACTGTAGCCGCATTGAATGCCGGAAAAATGTATGATGATGCTAACTTACTCTTTTATTAAACATGGGGGTGTTCAACGGCTTTCCACTGATATAATCCACTTGAAACAAAAGGCTCGCCAAACAAGCCTACGAATATTCACACACACTAAAAAACACTTAAATATATCAAGAAAGCTTAAAGATCTTATACCACCATACTTCAAATGACGATATTTTATAGCATAACAGGATTAAAGTAAAAAACAGACACGAAAAAACTATATGTATAACTTTCATAAGAATTTATTTATATAATGGATACTTAAGTTTATCTTGTTGTGCCATAAATTCTATCATTTAAGGTATGAAAATATGAAGCATGCATACCTCCTTGAAACATTCAAATGTTTTTAGATGCTAAATGTCTTTTTAAATATTTTTAGGCTTTCTTATTGAGCCTTAAGTTTCAAGTGAAAAATGGGAAGCTGCTAAAAGTACCGCTAGAATCTGGCTGTTTACAGACTGAATAGGAAGCTTCGCTTTTAAAGGCATAGGGAGAAGATCAAATAATTCAACAATTAACAGATAGAGTATTAAAAGATTCCCCCAACGCGATACGTAATACCATCCTTAAAAAATTCAAAAGTGTAAAGGTAAACATTGACAGAAGATAAAGAATTCACTTAATTAAAGTGCTCTCTAACGAGCTAATAGTTTAGCGTACAATATTCAATTTTTTCAATTCTGAAAGATTAAAAAAGACTTATCATTTGAAATAAAACAATTTATTGTGCTGACGATGATGATTGGTGTGCACAAAATTGAGTTGTTGAAAATCAAAAATATAATTTAATGATGTTCCTTGACCAACTCACTCTCTCCTGAGTATAGCACGGGGAATAAACGTGGAGAGACATGAGGAGTATATAGAAAATGAGTTTTAAAATTGCAATTGTCGGCGCAACCGGAAATGTTGGTCGTGAAATGCTTACAATTTTAGAGGAACGTGGTTTTCCTGCGCATGAAATTGTCCCTCTAGCATCACGACGCTCATTAGGACAAGAAGTTTCTTATGGAGATAAAACTTTAAAAGTAAAAGCACTGGATACTTACGATTTTTCTGACACAGATTTTTGTCTTATGTCTGCGGGAGGGAGCATTTCCAAAGAATATGCTCCTAAAATCGCTGCTGCCGGCTGTGTCGTCATCGATAATTCCTCCACATGGCGCTATGATTCCAATGTTCCGTTGATCGTCCCTGAAGTCAATGCCGAAGCTATAAATGCCTTTTCTAAACGTAATATTATAGCAAACCCTAATTGTTCAACAATTCAACTGGTCTTAGCTTTAAAACCACTCCATGATGCTGCAATCATTAAACGTGTTGTTGTCTCTACATATCAATCGGTTTCTGGAGCTGGTAAAGAAGGAATGGATGAACTTTTCGAACAATCACGTGCAGTTTTTGTTGCTGACCCAATTACATCAAAAAAATTCACTAAACGCATTGCCTTTAATGTCATTCCTCATATCGATGTTTTCATGGAAGATGGTTATACAAAAGAAGAATGGAAAATGACTGCTGAGACAAAGAAAATTCTCGATCCGAAGATTAAGTTAACGGCCACTGCTGTTCGGGTCCCTGTCTTTATCGGTCATGCCGAAGCTGTCCATGTTGAATTTGAAAAACCACTAAGCGTATCTGAAGCACAAGCGCTTCTCCGCGATGCTCCCGGTTGTCAGCTTATCGATAAACACGAAGATGGTGGCTATACCACACCTTATGAATGTACAGGAGAAGATGACACCTTTATTAGCCGCATTCGTGAAGATATCACCGTTGAAAATGGTTTAGCTTTCTGGGTTGTCGCCGATAATTTAAGAAAAGGAGCAGCATTGAATGCCGTTCAAATTGCTGAATTGCTCATTTCTCGTAATTTGATAAAGCCTAAGTCCGCAAATTAACGCCCTGTCCAAAAGGATGAAGAGCCCTCGCCGGTCTGTCAAAAGTCCGGTTTCTCTTCAGCAGGATCTTATCTCCTGCTGAGGATTCATATCGCCATTTTAAAGGACTGTGATTCGGGATATTAACAATTTTACTCTGAATATCCATAATATACCTTGCCGCCTTAAGTTAATCATCGCCACCTTAATGCCATTTTATCGTAGAATAGGATTAGCAGCATAAGCATTTTTTGCTTCATGCTGCTGATCCTTTTTGTCATTCCGGTTGTGAAATTAACTTTACCTTTATCGAGCAGGATAGGTCACAACACGGTAACGCGTTTCGTTACGTTCAAAATTTTTGTAATTGACATTATCAGGAAACAAGGGGTTATAAGCATTCACGCGCTTTACAGAGACTTCTTGTGCTTTTGGCGACGGATTTAAAATTGTTCGTTCATCCCTTTTCTTGACACCTGTAGAATCGATAATCATATCTGTTCTGTATAGTTTTTGCATATTTTTCCGTGTTTTTTGAATCGCCGAAAGAACTTTAAAATCGGAAACAACCTGTTTTACTTTTTCTTTTTTTACTTGTGACGATTTTATCATAGCATTTGGCTTTACTGGCATCTTTGTAAAAGCAATGGTAGGAACATCGCTAACATTGACATAACGTGCAGATGCCCAACCAACTTTTCCATGATAACCAAGAGAACACCAAGTTTTATTGGATAAACAGCCATAAATTTGCACTTTTGCTCCCATTGGAACCATTGTGATCACTTTATAAGCTGTTGCAGGACCTGTGCGTAAAGATACCTGACCTGATGCAACACGAGCAACTGTTCCAGCAATGGTTCCAGCTTCCGCGTGAGAAGCAGTCACAACCACCCCCGACGCTCCCAAAGCCCATAAAATCATTGTTGTTGATAAAAATTTCTTTCTTAACATTATTTTTCTTCCTCTCTCAAAACATGTGAAGGGCAAAATTTCGCCTTTGCAAAAATTTGCCGCGTTTAAATCCAATGATCAGCAACCTTTATTTCCCGCCAAAAAGACCCCACAACATTGCAACAAAATCTCTCTTTATTCCCCCCTCTACACGAACACGGACTTTTGATCTTGGTTGCGCAGTATGTTCTTCATGAATTTACGCCTAAAGCATCATCTGATTGTTTGGTTCTTCAACCAATCGTCCTTTAAAGAAGTTTTTAAAGTGTTATTGGTTCCCTCAACAAATGATTGCAATAAAAGAATTGATTGCCTGAATTACAGAGAATGAATGATGATACGCCCCCAAAATACTAAAAATAAAAGGAAAAATAATAATCTTTTAAAAATAAAAGTGATTGAATATTCTCTAAAGCTTGTATAACTTTAAATCTTCCTAAAAAAATACAGAGTATATTGAAACTTCCCTCAAAAAATCTCTTGGAAAAGAAAGTTAAAAGCACATGACATTAAAAATTTTTTCTCGCAGTCAGATTATAGGATTATTCCTCTCTCTCTTTGCACTTTTTTTATCTACTGCTTGCGTCATGGCTACAGACAAATCAAAAATCAAACTTGGTATTATGGAAGGGCGGGATGCGATTATTTGGAAAACTGCTGCTGAGCAGGCTAAAAAATCCGGTTTAGATATTGAACTCGTTTATTTTTCTGATTACGCTTTGCCTAATGACGCTGTTAACGCAGGAGAGATCGATGCGAATGCTTTTCAGCACGCCCCTTATCTTAATGAACAAATGAAACAACGTGGCTATAAACTTTCAATTGTTGGCTATACTTTTATTGCTCCAATTGGTGTTTATTCGCACAAAATCAAAGACTTAAAAGATCTACGTGATGGTGCACATGTTGGTATTCCGAACGACCCGTCTAATGGTGGAAGAGCCTTACTTCTTCTCAATTCTTTAGGTCTCATTAAGTTAAAAGATCCTCATAATATTCTTGCATCTCCACTTGATATTATCGAAAATCCTAAAAACCTGCAAATTCGTGAGCTCGATGCTGGTATGTTAGGGCGAGCTATTGACGATTTTGATCTTGCAATTATAAACACAAACTGGGCTATTGTTTCCGGATTAAACTTCGAAAAAGATGTCGTCGCATGGGAGAGTGCAAAAAATAATCCTTATGATAATATCATCGTTGTACGCACGAGCGAAAAAGATGAGCCATGGGTTAAAAAATTAGTTGCCGCTTACAACAACGATCTCATCCGTGCAAAAATAAAAGAGATTTTTGGCAAAACCGCCCAAACTTCTTGGTAATTGTGCCAAATATCCGAGTAATTGTGAATGGAAAAACCTACTCTTATCTCCTTAAAAAACATCAGCCGTTGTTTTAACAAAACGGCTGGTGTTCCGGTAATTAATAATCTCTCTTTAAATATCCATGCTGGTGAAATCCTTGGGGTTATTGGGCGCAGTGGAGCAGGAAAATCAACACTTATCCGCTGTTTAAATGGGTTAGAGAAGATTGATGCAGGGTCCATTTTTTTTGAAGGTGTTGATATTTCAAATCTATCAGAGATAGAGTGGGCGCCTTACCGTCAACGAATTGGGATGATTTTTCAACATTTCAACCTTCTCTCATCGCAAAATATTCTTGATAACATTGCATTGCCGCTTAAATTAAGTGGTGTAAGTAAAAAACAACGCCACAAACGTGCCCTTGAACTGATTGAATTGGTTGGGTTATATGGAAAGGAATATTGTTATCCGGCACAATTGTCAGGGGGACAAAAACAACGCGTTGGCATTGCTCGTGCGCTCGCTGCTAATCCTAAAATATTGTTATCAGATGAAGCCACCTCTGCTCTTGACCCTGAAACAACACAATCTATTCTAGAGCTCCTTGCTGATATTAATAAACACCTCAATCTCACGATTGTGCTCATCACCCATGAAATGGAAGTTGTGCGCACCATAGCGCATCGCGTTGTTGTTCTTAATCAGGGGAACATCGTAGAAGAAGGACGTGTGAAAGACATCTTTACATCACCGCAAGACGATACAACCATAGCCATGCTCAAGCTTGTCACCCCGCAACTTCCTGAAAAATTTGCGAAAAATCTCAAACCAATCGGGCGAGAAGCTGTCATTGAAATCAATATTGCCGGCGAAATCGCCCAACAACCTTTTCTTCATCTTCTAGAAAATGAGAGTGGTTTAAGAGCACGTATTCTCCATGGTGGCATTGATACAGTCCAAGGCGAAACCATCGGGCGCCTCTTCCTTGCTCTTCCTGCTCAAGATAAAGAAGCTTTAAAAAAAGCCGTTCAATGGTTAACAGAAAAAGGACG
The DNA here is from genome assembly GCF_042193775.1 of Bartonella sp. OD88NMGDW. Taxonomy (NCBI): domain Bacteria; kingdom Pseudomonadati; phylum Pseudomonadota; class Alphaproteobacteria; order Hyphomicrobiales; family Bartonellaceae; genus Bartonella; species Bartonella sp. OD88NMGDW. The sequence continues at coordinate 7,849 of NZ_JBHIMA010000011.1, forward strand.
ATATTGCGAGGTGTTAGGTTATGTTTAATGTTTTGTCTCATGAACTTCCCCAAGCTGTTATTGATACAATATTGATGACACTTAGTGCTTCTTTTATGGCATTTATTATAGGACTTCCCCTTGGTCTTCTTCTTCACACAACAGCACGTGGGGGGATTTTTTCCTCATCTCTCATCAATCGCCCTTTAAGCATCATCATTGACAGTATTCGTGCCATTCCCTTTATTATTCTTGCATTTTATCTTCTTCCCGTTACGCGTATCGTTGTAGGAAGAGGGATAGGAATGCCTGCTGTAATTTTTATACTGACCATTTCAGCTATCCCTTTTTATGCACGCATGGCGGAACTCTCTTTTAAAACCGTTGAAAACGGTCTCATTGAAGCGATCCGCTCTATGGGCGCAAGCCGTCTTCAAATTATCAGACATGTTCTTATTCCTGAAGCTCTCCCTAGCCTGATTACAGGTTTTACAGTCATGGTCATTTCTCTCATAGGAGCCACCTCACTTGCTGGATATCTTGGTGGAGGCGGTTTAGGGGATATGGCAATCCGCTATGGCTATCAACGCTATAATACCTTCATCATGACCATTGTCATCATTCTTTTGATCATGCTCAATATTATAACCCAATGGACTTCTGATAAAATCGTACAAAAACTTGATAAAACAAAACATTAAAAGACTTAGAATTTCACATACCAGTACCATCATCCTCTTTGCCACTTTCCAAGTGCAACAACCCTTGCCTATCGAAAACGCTCATAAGAGATTAGGAACTTTTTTCTTAAACAGTTTTTATCTCTCCCCATCCGTTTGTAACATGAAAGAAAATAGTTTTAACGGATTGAATATAAAAGGGAATAAAATGAGAGATCTCACAGTATGTGAGACTCTCTCTTAACATAAAAATGATAAATTATCATGTCAAATTAAGACATTGGTCACGACCTTTCCCAACCTTAGATAACATATTGAATTTATAGTGATAATATGACGTTATTCATATTGAATGAGAATTCTGAATACCGTAAGATTCTCTCATTCAAAATTTGTTCCATATCGAATCAATCAAAACCTCTCGCTTGCATGTTACAAGCGGGAAGAGCCGTGTGAGTAAAAACTATACAAGAAAGGAAGGCGTGCCTCTTATGAATTATCTCAAGCACCAAGACCTGTCTTAACATTGGGTGCTAGCATATAAGGTGCTAGCATATAATATGATAGTACCGGTTTTCTTCTTCACAAGCATAAAGATATAGGGATGCTCAATGGCTTTACCGTTATACTCTTCACAGGCGCCATTGCGAAATGGGTGTGACAAGCGTTGAGAGATGTTTCTTTAAAATAAGCCCGTGAATTAGCAACGCAAGTATATTCCATTTGAAACATTCTGTTTTATGTGAGAGCTGTGATACCATTAAAGAATGCTATAAACAAAAGCGTGAAGCAATGCACTATCTTCACTAGGAAACTCCTCTTCAAAACGATCTAGGAAAGATAGCAATCTACTATGGCTATAAACGCTATGATAGCTCCAGGATATCTATCACCCTATAGATTATTCTCAATATTATCATTGAAGAAACTTCTAATAGAATTGTACAAAAATTTTATAAAATAAAGTACTCAAACTAATCTAGATATTGGAAGATTTTTCCCCCATCACTGCCACAATAAGCCATTGAGCCGTAAGAGCTGGTTTTTTTAACTGTTCAATTTCTACCGTAACCCCATAATGGAAAACCACTCGACCAGAAGGGCGAATTTCTGCATCATCTAACACAAAACGCGCACGTACCCGTACCCCTGTTTTCACAGGACTCATGAAGCGTACTTTATCGAAACCATAATTAATCCCCATTGTGCTTCCCTCCAACTCTGGAAGAGCCTCATAAGCGAGCGTAGATAAAAGCGATAATGTTAAAAACCCATGAGCAATTGTGCCTCCAAAAGGTGTCTTTTTAGCCTTTTCCTCATCAACGTGTATCCATTGATGATCATCTGTAGCGCATGCAAACTGATTAATCATATCCTGTGTAACAAGACGCCACCCCGATAATCCCACTTCTTTCCCAATAAAACTGGTAACATCTTGTATTGCTATTTTTTGCTGCATAACGCTATTCCTATTTTACTTGATAAAAACAACCACCCCTCTTGCTTTTATAAAATCCATTGATTAGAGCATCAAGAATAAAAGATTAATTGTCTTAAAAACAAATGCACCTTATGAATGAGAAAAATTCTTTAGCAGAATAGTTTTCAAATGGGAAAAAAGAATGGCAAGCAATGTGAACCTAACAGGTTTAGCGCATGATTTAAAACAACGTGCAGAAAAGCATCCCCCCATCCGTATTGGACTGATTGGTTGTGGTGAAATGGGCACAGATTTATTATCAAGTATCGCGCATATGGATGGTATAACAGTCGCTGCAGTAGCCACTAGGACGCCGTCACGTATTTTTGATGCCGCTACAATAGCCTATGGCGAGGATGGACATGCCTGTGAAGTTGAAAATACTTATGCTCTCACGCAAAGCATTGAAAAAAATTTGATTGCAGCAACAGATGATATTAACCTTGTTTTACGTCATGAACAAATTGATATTATCGTTGATGCAACAGGCTATCCCGAAGCAGGAGCAGAAATTGGTATCAAAGCGCTTGAAAATAACAAACATCTTGTCATGATGAATGTTGAAGCAGATGTTACAATTGGCGCTTATCTCAAACATGAAGCAGAGAAACGAGGGCTCATTTATACACTTGGTGCCGGAGATGAACCAACTTCTTGTATGGAACTCATAGAATTTGTTTCAGCCCTTGGACATAAGGTTGTTGCAGCAGGTAAAGGAAAAAATAATCCTCTGCGCTTTGATGCTACACCTGATGCTTACGAAGAAGAAGCATTCCGGCGTAATATGAATGTGCGCATGTTGGTTGAATTTATTGATGGTTCCAAAACGATGGTTGAAATGGCAGCAATTGCCAATGCCACTGGACTTCTCCCCGATTGCCCAGGAATGCATGGACCACAAGCGGCGCTGCAAGATCTAAACAAAGTGCTTATCCCAAAACAAGATGGAGGCATTTTGCAGCGATATGGTATTGTAGATTATTCAACAGGCCAAGGTGTTTCTCCAGGTGTCTTTGTCATTGCAGAAATAGCGCACCCACGTTTACGCGAACGTATGGAAGATTTAAAAATTGGTCAGGGGCCTTATTTCACCTTTCACCGTCCCTATCATTTAACAGCAATGGAAGTTCCCCTCACCTGCGCACGCGTTATGCTTTATGGCAAAAAAGATATGGCTCCTTTTAGCCATCCCGTAGTAGAAGTCTGTGCTGTTGCTAAAAAAGATTTACATCCAGGTGATCAGCTAGACTTTATCGGTCTTTATACTTATCGCGCTTGGATAATGAACATCGCAGAAGCACGCGCTCACCACGCCATTCCTTGTGGTCTTTTAGAAAAAGCAACAGTAACAGCTGAAATTAAAAAAAACGAACTCATTACACTACATAATACTGCTATTCGTGAAGATCAATGGATTGCACGTCTTCGTGCTAAACAAGACCTTTTACTTCATTGCCCTTCTTCCGCTAAGCTATAAACACTCCTTAATTACCTCACTTAACAGTATCTTTGCCTCACACAACAGAACAACCCAGAATGCACTTGTATCGCAAACACAAGTGTTTGTGTTTTAATAAAGGCATTTTTTAACGATGCATATCACCACTTCCCTCTCACAATATGGCGCGTAAATGCTACAATATAAACCACCCCATGATATGGCATAAGATTCATTGTGTATCACTATCTTTACTCTATAAAAATACAAACCGGCATCATCATTTATTTGGTCAATATTACGACAGCCCTTGGACCTTAGAGATGATTCATAAGAATAATTTTTACTCTTTTTTTTTAATAATTTTATCCATACACGAACGCAACTTGTGATACGTAAAAATACTTTTGATGGATTTAACATAAACAAATTTGAAATAATAATTTATCATTTTTCTTATTGCATAAGAGCTATGAATACAGGGATCTTTTTATTTTGTTCTCTTATAAAAAATCAAAAAATTTAAAAAGGATAAAATATGCCTTTGATGAATAATCTTCATATGAGAGAAGATAGACAATATTAAAAAGCTGATAAAGATAATGAGTATACTAACCTTATTACTAGAGAATAAACATAAACTGTAAAAAATCAGGTTACTCTATTTTGTAAAAAAACATAAATGTAGGATCTTGAACTTTAATAATGTTAATAAAACTATATTTATTATTAAGAATAGTAATTTTTTATCCAATACAGTATAAATAATTTCAAATATTTATTTTTTCAAAATCATGAGGCGAACAAAAAGATCATAGACTTTGTCGATGATCTTTTTACTAAAGTGTAGTGAATATTCCCCAAAGAGATATAACAGCACCTAATACATCCCCAACACATAAAGAAGCAAGAAGTGATAAAATACCTATTCCCCCCCAACAGGCTGCACCTGAAAAGGCAGCAGTTTTTTCAGCTTTCCCCAAAGCAATGCCATCTTGTTCCTCAACGCCTTGAATAACAGCTCTATCCACAGCTTTAATAGCTACATCTTTTTCTAGTGTAGAAATAGTAACTGCCATTCTCTCTTGAAATTGATTTTTTACAAAACTTGCATTTCCCTCTATAGTTTGTACAAAAAAGAGAATAAATAGTGTAAAAGTAAATGAACATACACGATTTTTAAATATTTTAAACATAGCTTTCTTTGCTCCTCTTTTCTTCACTGAAAAAATGAAAGAATATTCACATATATAAAAACCAAAACTTATATTTAATCATTTATATAATTGCACATAATAAAATATTATATGTAATTATATTATATAACACATTGTGTATTACATGTAAAGATATAAAACATAAAATGATAAAAATAATTTATTCATTTTACACTATAATAACTAATATCTTAACAGTAAGATATTGTCATTGTTATTTATCTACTTCAAAATAATAAAAATTTGTCAAATTGCTTATTATAATAAAGATTAAAAAAATAAATTCATTTGAAAATTTATATAATAGAACTTTTATAAATAATTTAAAATGTAATTAAATTTTAAAGAACTATAACATTAAAAACCGCCATTATAATGATAATTATCATATATTATTTTCAATAAATATACAAATGAAATAGTAATTAATGGATTTTTATTATATCGCTCATCAATAAACTTGAAAATAAAATTGATAGCGAATAAAAAACTCGATATAAAACAAATATATCATAATAAATAAACATTAAAATATTGTATTATTTTTCTATAAAACAGTTATAAAATGTAAAAAGAAATTAAGATATCTATTTTCAAATAGAAAAGACGTTAATAAAATAATTCTCAACTTTTACTGATATATAAAGAAAAATAGCGCATAGCATCTTCAAAAGGTAATTCAGCCCCTTTATCTCATACAGCATAAAAACTCAAAATATTGACATTCAAACCTAACAAAACAAACGCATAAAATAAGTAAATCTATCAGATTTACAAAAACATTATAAGCAACAATAGAGCACCAACAAACTACCTAAAATTAAATAAAAAGAGAGTCATAAAAAATGAGATGATCCCCCAAAATACTGAAAAACAATTTTCTTTCTTAATTTTCATAAATTTTATTCCATATTTTTCTTCAATATTGTAGAGCACAGCCCTATTTATATTTACTCTGTATTAATAAAAAAATTCTCTTTGAAATAAATTTTTGGCAATATTCACATAACTGTCTGCAATTTGTACAAAATAAATAATTGATCAAATGCTTGAAAGAAAAATGATATTAAATGATAAATTTACCAACCGATCATTTTAATAGCAGAATACTCATCTATAATAATAATTTATTGTTTTGCATGTTGAATGACAGAGCTGACTATTATAGGATTCTCTTAATTTTAACGCTGTTTATATTGAATTAATCAATATTCTTCGCTTTCAAAGCACAAAAGAAAACGATGTGTGTGTGTAAACACACTTGAAGAAAGGAAAATATCACTTATGAGATATTTTAAATATCAAGCGCGGTTAACACAGTATTGAAAACTGGAAAAGTGAATGGTGGAGCCCCTTTTTAATTTAAAAATGTAAAGATAGTGAAGTACAATATATTTTATATTATGAGGATTTACCATTATACCATTCACGAACAGTATCACAAAATAGGCTTGGATACCTTGAGAAAGGTTTCTTTAAAACAAGCGTATCAATGTGCAACACAATAGCGTTCTGTTTATCATGTATCCAACGGTATTTCTTCTTGAATCATCTTATAAACTCATCGAGCTCTCTGAGATTCAAGTTCATCTTACGTGAATTTTTCCCTTTATATTCATTTTTTCTCATGAACACTAAAGTCTGTTAAGACACTATCCAAAGTAAAATCAATCAAAAAAAATTCTATTCTTTTGTACTATACAGATACTTGAATTAAGAATTTAGAACTCCTGATTGCAACCAAAGTCTGTACTATTGCAACAATAGAAATAGTTTTGTTATCCTCGCTCCATAGTAAAAAGAAGAATATACAACTTACAGAAAAAATTGCGCTTTCAATAAACAATGAAAAAATTATTTTTCATTACATGATGTGAAGTATTTAATCTGTATGAATATTTACTTATTAAAAATGAGAATATGAATCAGAAAATCTTACCAAAGATAGCTATCTTTAGAAAGCTCGCCTCATATTACAAAAAATTTGAGTTGGCTTTGCTCAATAAAATCTTCACTATTGTTTGACAAAGCTCTCATTTTTATAGCATCCATATGTGATGTAAAAAGACGCCTATTTGCGTTTCTCTTATAGATAGATTAAATAGTGACAGCACTTTTGATCATTTTTTCTGTGTTAACTTCTCTTTTGGGCAATAATTTATGGTATCTGACACGCCTTTTCTCGCTCTTTTACCTTTGGGCGCACACGAATATCACGGAGAGCACCTTCCCTTCGAAACCGACTGGATCATTGCTGAAGCTTTTGCAAAAGCCCTCACTTTACAAACAAAAGAGCAATTTCATATAGCACTTTTACCGGTTGAAAAGATTGGCTATTCTATAGAACATATGGATGTTACAGGCACACAAACCCTTACCTTTTCTGATGCTATTGAGCGATGGATAAGCATTGGTGAAAACTGCTATCGCAAAGGAATAAAGCGTTTTCTTCTTCTCAATGCCCATGGAGGCAATTCACCCTTAATGAGCATTGTTATCACCGAATTACGGAGGCGTTTTTCAATGCTTGCGGTAGCAACAAGTTGGAGTCGTTTTGGCCTACCGCAAGGTTTAATGGCACCGTCTCAACAGCATCTTGATATCCATGGAGGATTTATCGAAACCTCTCTCATGCTCTATTTAGCACCCGAAAAAGTGCATATGGAGAAAGCAGAAAATTTTTATAATAAGCAAGCTGATATGATTGCCAACTATCAGTATTTACGCGCTTATGGTCCTCATGCCTTTGGGTGGACAATGCGAGATCTAAATACGCAAGGTGCAGCAGGAAACGCAAGCAAAGCAACACCGCAAGCCGGTGAAGCAATTTTCTCTCATGTTCTTTGTGGGCTTCGTGGTTTACTTGATGATATCAATCGATTTAAAATAAATACATGGCAATAAAGAACAATAAAAGGTCTCTCCATGGAAACAACACACCCCAAAAAACTTCCCGTTACGGTTCTCACAGGCTATCTTGGTGCAGGAAAAACTACCCTTCTCAACCGCATTCTCAGTGAAAATCATGGCAAACGTTATGCCGTCATTGTCAATGAATTTGGTGAAATTGGTATTGATAATGACCTGATCATTGAATCAGATGAAGAAATTTATGAAATGAATAATGGCTGTGTTTGCTGCACTGTGCGTGGTGATCTTATTCGCATTCTGGAAAGTCTGATGCAACGTTCTCATCGATTTGATGCGATCATTATAGAAACGACAGGACTTGCAGATCCCGTTCCCGTAGCACAGACCTTTTTCATGGATGATACGGTCCATGAAAAAACAGCTCTCGACAGTGTTATCGCGGTCGTTGATGCAAAGCATTTGCCCTCTCAACTGAAAAAAAGTCGTGAAGTTGAAGAACAAATTGCTTTCTCTGATATTGTTCTCTTAAATAAAATTGATCTTGTCAGCGAAGAAGAACGTGCACACGCGCAATCGCTCATTCTTGCAATTAATCCCAGAGCCATAATTTACGCAACAGAGCGCGCTAACATCCCTCTTGATAAACTCCTCGATCGAGGTTCCTTTGATCTCCAACGCACTTTAGATAATGATCCCCATTTTCTTGACCATCAGCACGCAGACCATGTCTGTGGTCCCGATTGTAATCATGATCATGTACATCACCACAAATCCACCATTCATGATATTACAATAACCTCTGTAAGTTTAAAAACAGGTGCCCTTCAACCAGAAAAATTTTTCCCATGGATTCAACAGATCACGCAACAACAAGGTCCTGATATTTTGCGTTTAAAAGGTATTATCGCATTTCAAGGAGACGATGATCGTTATGTCATTCAAGGCATACACATGATCCTTGAAGGACAGCACCAACGTCCATGGCGTGAAGATGAAAAACGTGAAAGTCGACTTGTTTTTATTGGCCGTACCCTTGATGCCGAAAAACTGAAAACCGGTTTTGAAAATTGTGCATAAGCGAGTAAAAATGCCAAGCATTACCAATTACAATTTACAAAATTATTGTCTTTCCTGCGGTTTTATTGATAATAAACCAGCTTTTGTCTCGGTCGAAGGTTTCATTGTTTTTTTAAACCCAATCCCACAAAACATTGAAGTTCACCAAGGAATAATTTCTAGCCATTTTTCCCATGATAACACAGCTATCATTACAGGTGGAGAAGACGGAAAGGTCTGTCAAACAACAGTAGATGGTCATACAAAAGTACTGGGCAAACAGGAAGGCAAATGGATAAGCAATGTTGCATTTGGACCACGGAAAGTTTTTGCTTTTTCCTCCTCACGTTTCGCATTTGTGGATGTTGGAAAAGAAAGACAAGAGCTCACACATGAACGCAGTGTAGAAGGCCTCGCTTTTGCCCCAAAAGGTTTACGACTTGCCGTTGCCCATTACAATGGAGTTACTCTTCATTGGTTATCAACGCAAATATCTCCCACCACATTGGTATGGAAAGGAGCTCATTGTGGCGTCACCTTCTCGCCAGACAACCGCTATGTCATTTCTACCATGCAAGAAAACGCCCTCCATGGCTGGCGTCTCACTGATAATCAGCATCTCCGCATGAGTGGCTACCCAAGCAAAGTCAAAAGCTGGTCTTGGAGCGTGAAGGGAAAATGGTTAGCAACATCCGGTGCATCAGCAGCCATTGTCTGGCCCTTTCATACAAAAGATGGCCCCATGGGAAAAACACCATTAGAACTGGGCACACGAGCAAATGCACTTGTCAGCACCGTTGCATGCCACCCACGCAAAGAAATTGCAGCAATAGGCTTCAATGATGGAATGATTTTGTGTGCACATTTTCACGATGGAAAAGAAGTTCTTCTAAAAGGCTATGGAAAAAGCGCCATTTCAGCGCTCAACTGGGATCAGACAGGGCACAACCTTGCCTTTGGTAGCGAAAATGGTGAGTGTGGTATTATCAACATCTCTGTTTAAGAAAACAACAACAACCATCACAGCTAAGATAGCCGCACAATCCTCCAGAAGCAATTGCGCATAAAACCCATCTTCCTCTCTAAAAAATAAGAGAAGATTTTAATAAAGTAAAAGGCAGCATTTTCTACTGCCTTTTTATAAAAGGACATACCATACTCTGTCAAAAAAGATGGCGCAAACCAGCTGAGAAACTCGCTCCAGAAAAACCAACTTTCTTAAATTTATGCTGATAAGTTATATCTCCATAAAGAGAAAGTTTTGAAGAAAGACGCGCATTAAAACCAAGCCCCGCTTCTAAAGAAGAACCAAAATCACCTAACTGGAAATCATTTTTAAAAGAAACAAATTGCTTATCTTCAAAACTACGCAAATAAGAAAGCTTACTATAAAAAGAAATGGCACGTCCCTTTTCAGAAACATTAAGTGTCTTGCTTAAACGCCCACCAACACGCCCCACCCATTGATGAAATTTTCCTAAATCAACATCAATATTATCAACATCATGTGCCGGATTAAACTGAAGATGCTGATAAACAACCTGAATCTGCGGATCAAAAACAACACCTTTATACCCTGTTGCAAACGTTCTGCCACTTGTTAAAGAACCGCTAAACTGTTTACCCTTTAACGCTACAACCTTGCCCCGTGCTAGTGTCAAAACATCTCCCTTAAAAAGTCCATACGATAATACCCCATCGATATAAAAACCCGTATCATGCTGTAAACTTCCATAAGCAGCAACGGACCATTTATCAAATGGACTCTTTTTGCTTTGTTCAACATTTAGAGGATGGAGAGAGAGGTTTCCATAAGTTCCCGTGACCCCAAAGAATGTGCAACTCTCTGAACTCTCAATTTCTTTCAGCAAAACGCCTGCTTCCAGTGCACTATAATCAAGTTCTGCTCCATAGCCATATTCAAAAGCAGAAAGATTTGAAGCATAGTGGTAGCTTCCACCATAACCACGGATAAAAAATGCTGGATTTTCATCACTTTTCAAAGAACCTCTAGAATAGCTTCGTATTGCCTCCAATTTTTTATTTTGAGAGGCAAAATCCATCAAGCCGGCATGGAATAACGCATTTGGTAAAAGGAGATAAGTTGGCAACTGTGGGACAACCGCCCTAATTCCCATTTCGGGCTGAATATCAGGCTTAACAGGAACAGGCGAAGTGGGGACAGGATCTGTAGGTATAGGATCACTTAGATCAGAGGGCGCTGACGGAGAAGGTGTTGGTGTAATAGGCACAGAG
>NZ_JBHIMA010000011.1:18925-47956 GCF_042193775.1 Bartonella sp. OD88NMGDW
GAAGAAGATGAAGGATCTGTAGGTACAGGATCACTTGGATCAGAGGGCGCTGACGGAGAAGGTGTTGGTGTAATAGGCACAGAGGAAGAAGATGAAGGATCTGTAGGTACAGGATCACTTGGATCAGAGGGCGCTGACGGAGAAGGTGTTGGTGTAATAGGTACAGAGGAAGAAGATGAAGGATCTGTAGGTATAGGACCACTTGGATCAGAGGGCGCTGACGGAGAAGGTGTTGGTGTAATAGGCACAAAGGAAGAAGGTAAAGGATCTGTAGGTACAGGATCACTTGAATCAGAGGGCGCTGACGGAGAAGGTGTTGGTGTAATAGGCACAGAGGAAGAAGATGAAGGATCTGTAGATACAGGATCACTTGGATCAGAGGGCGCTGACGGAGCAGGTGTTGGTGTAATAGGTGTAGGTAATGGAGTGGGAACAGGGTCTGTAGGTGTAGGATCTACCGGCGCAGAAGGTGAAGGTGGAATAGGTAAAATTGTAGAAGAATCTTGTTTAGGACTAATATAAATACCCTCGAGACGAAAATCCCAAAAGTCCCGATCTCCTGCAACTAATCTATTCATAGGATCTGCTTTTCCAAAAGAAGAACTTGGGCCATAAGCACGAAGACGATATTGATAAGGCAAACCATTTATTGCAGTATAATCGCCCATTAGTTTAAAAGAATCTTCACGCGCATATCCAGAAACTTGGATAAGTGAAATACTGTTGCTTCCTTCACCGCTTACTTCCTTTTCTGAAGTTTTGGAAAAATTTTCCATCACGAGCAGTGTAGTGCCAGAAACATCTCCATAGATCAAAATACGATCGGTTTTTTGAGAATCAAACAAACCATCATCATTCAAAAACGTACTGAGCTTAATCTGAACATTACCCTCCGCATTGTATGCCTCCTTGTATCGTTCATTCCCGATACGCAATGTTTGATAACCGCTGGATACATCCCGATTGAAAATAAATGTACTATCAGAAAGACTCACAGATGAAAGTGATGAATCTGTAAAAACAGAACCCTGCAAACCTTTATATTTGCTTTTTGTGAGATACCAAGTAGAACCACGCGTTAATTCTAATCTAGCAGTAGAAGTATCTTCAACGTGCACACCCCCTGTAAGGGAAGAAGCGCTTGCTTTAATAGATATAGAAGAGTTCTTTTCAGCTTTTAATAACAAATCACCAGAGATCTTTGTTGCTTCTGATAAATCAAGAGAAACACTAGCTCCATAACCGCCCTGCCCAGTAACATAAATAGCTGTACCATCTGGAACTGTGAAAGTTGTCTGTTTTAAACGAACAGATGCCTTTCCCATAGTGATTCTTGGCTCTTTTGAAACACCTTTTTGTCCATAATATTCGGCCACTGTGTTTGGATCTAATAGATTAAAATACAGACCATAAGCCCCCTTTCCCTGCACAGAAATATTTGAGCTCTCAATCTCAATATTTGTCTTCTTAAAAGCGTCTGATAGATCATAATTATGAATAGGCTGGCCTCTACTATTTACAAAAGCTGAAAAATTTTTAACCAAAAAGCCATGCATATCATTAAGCACAATAGAACTATTCCTCAATTGAACAGCGCCACCTTGAAATATGTCAAAAGCCTCTGGTAATTTATCGACACTTTCATTATCAACTATAGAAGTGTATTTTTTCCCTTTTCCCTCAATCGTCATGTTATCGAGAAGATATCTCCCCCCAAACTTTGTTGAAAACGCGCCAATCTCATTAAAAGTAACAGTGCTACCTGACATCCTAACAAATGCATTAAGACCACTTACAATCCCTATACCATTCGCATTCAAATTGTCTGGTTTAATCTCAACATTGACACGAACTAAAGCAACATTCGCCTCTTTCCCCGATGCATAAACAGCGTGCGAAGTTCCCTCAATCTTCCCGTCATTCATCTGAATAACTCCATTTAGAACACGAAGACCGGGGATATCCTTAAAATTTGAATCCGTTAGAATAAGCTTTCCGCCATCTTGTACGAATGCACCATATTGAGATATTTCATCTGAATTATCACCCGTAACAGTTATACGAGACGCATTAACAATTGTGCCTTGCTTTCCTACATATATAGCTGCAATAGGCGCAGCTTCCTGAGAATTTTTTAAGTAATAAACTTTATCTGCGAGAAAGTGTGTTTTTCTATCATCGCATCTATAAAATGGAGCCTCTGGATCACATAAACTTCCAGCAGCTTCAAGATGGAAAATTTGCAAAAAATAAAGAATAGCTGTTGTAAAAGTGCATAAAAATGTATGATTATAAAATACATTAACCATCATTATTCATTACTCATATTTATCAAAGAATAACAATCATATAATATATAGTATAAACTTCATAAAATAAATATACAATAAATAATTAATTTAGTGATTAATATAATGCTTATATACTTATATATAAATTATTCTATATTTTATGGATAACTAAAAATGATATTGTAATCTACCGGAAAAGCTCATTCCAGAAAACCCTGCTTTTGTCAGTCCATGCTGATAATTTATATCTCCATGAAGTACAAATTTCGAAGATAATTTGGCATTAAAACCGATCCCCGCTTCTAAAGAAGAACCAAAATCACCTAATTGGAAATCGTTTTTAAAAGAAACAAATTGCTTATCTTCAAAACTATGCAAATAAGAAAGCTTACTATAAAAAGAAATGGCACGTCCCTTTTCAGAAACATTAAGTGTCTTGCTTAAACGCCCACCAACACGCCCCACCCATTGATGAAATTTTCCTAAATCAACATCAATATTATCAACATCATGTGCCGGATTAAACTGAAGATGCTGATAAACAACCTGAATCTGCGGATCAAAAACAACACCTTTATACCCTGTTGCAAACGTTCTGCCACTTGTTAAAGAACCGCTAAACTGTTTACCCTTTAACGCTACAACCTTGCCCCGTGCTAGTGTCAAAACATCTCCCTTAAAAAGTCCATACGATAATACTCCATCGATATAAAAACCCGTATTATGCTGTAAACTTCCATAGGCTCCAACAGACCATTTATCAAATGCGCTTTTTTTGCTTTGTTCAACATCCTCTGGGGTTAGAGAAAGATTTCCATAATTCCCCAAAGCCCCAAAGAATGTACGACTGTATAAACTCTCAATCTCGTTTAACAAAACACCTGCTTCGAGTGCACTATAATTCAGCTCAGCGTTATAGCCATATTCAAAAGCAGATAAATTGGAAGCATAATGATGACTACCACCATAAGCATGCAGAAAAAAGGCTGTCTTTTCATCATCCTTCCAAGAGGAATGAAAAGCATTCCGCATTGTCTCTACCGTCTTATTTTGCGTGGTCATATCCACTAAACCAGCATGAAATAAGGTATTTGGCAAAAGAAGATAAGTTGGCAATTGAGGAACAACAGCTCTAATTTGGAGATTAGACTGAACATTAAGCGACACAGGAAGATTAGACGAAGTTTCAACAGGGTCAGAAGATGTAGAAGAAGAAGGTGTGGCAGATGTCAATGACGTAGGAAGTGGATTGGGAGGCGGAGAATCTAAAGGATGAGATAATGAAAACGAAGCCAGTTTAATAAATGGACCATTATAAGTACCTATTCTAGAAGAAATATAGATACCTTCAAGACGGAAATCCCAAAAATCCCCCTCACCTTCCACTAATCTTTGCTTAGCATCCGCTTTTCCAAAGGGCGAATTCGGACCATAACCACGAATACGATATTGATAAGGAAAACCTTTCACTGTAGTATAACTATCATAACCATTGGCGAGTTGAAAAGAACCTGCCTGCGCTGTTCCAGCAACTTGAATAAGTGAAATGCTTTGATCTCTTCCTTCATGGACTTCTTTATTTGCAGCTTTTGGAAAATTTCGCACATGAATGAATGTCGTTCCCGAGACATCACCAGAAATCAATATACGATCGGTTTTTTGGGGATCAAACAAACCCTCATCACTCAAAAATGCACTCAACTTAATCTGAGCATTTCCCTCAGCACTGTAAACTTTTTTATCTTTTGATGCGAGAATTCTATCTCCTGCGCCTATATCCGGCCTTTTTCCAATGCGTAGCGTTTGATAACCATTCAATATATCTTCATCATAAAAGATCAGTGTACTATTGGAAAGACTTAGAGAAGAAAGAGATGAAACAGATTCCCGTAAACCATTGTATTTACTTTTAGTAAGATACCATGTTGAATAACGGGTTAACTCTAAATCAATAGTTGATTTATCGTCAACACGCGTCCCTCCTGTCAGAGAAGAAGAATTCGCTTTCACCAATAGAGAAGCGTTGTTTTCAGCTTTTAACAACAAATCACCAGAAATCTTTGTTTCATCAGATAATTCAAGAATACCTTCAGCCCTATAGCCTCTATTTCCCTTCGCATAAATCGCAATACCATCTGGAACTGTCATATTTGTCTGTGATAAATAAACAAATGCCTTCCCCGTGAGAACTTTTTGGGTTTCTAAAACTTTTTCATCATCTCGTTGCCTAGTCATCTTAGCAAGCTCTTCTGGAGCTAAAACATTAAAATACAGACCATGTACTCCCTCCCCTTTCACAGAAATATCGTTTTTTTCTATCTTAATACTTGTATTCTTAAAGCCATCTGGCGAAACATACTTTTGAATTAATTTGCCATTGTTTTCTACATAACCTGAAAAATTTTTAATCAAGAATGCGTGCATATTGTTAAGATGAATAAAACCTTTTTTCAAATAAACATCACCTCCTTGAAAAACCTCAAAAGCTTCCGGCAATACCCCCATAGCGCCATCACCATCTGTTCTAGCTTCCTCCCTCCTTCCTTGCCCCGTAATACACATAGTATCAAGAATATAGCGCCCCCCAAACCGAGTTGAAAATGAGCCAATCTTATTAAAATTAACGGTACCTTCTGACATTCTAACCATTGCATCAAAACCACTCATAATACCGATCCCTTTTACCTTCAAATTATCTGGCTCAATATCGATATTCACACTCTCTAAAGCAATATCCGTTTCTTTCCCCCATGCATAAATAGCATGTGAAGCACCCTTAATTTCCCCTACTGTCATGCTAATAACTGCATTTTGAGCACGAAGAGCAGGTATGTCCTTGAAATCTGCAAATGTTAGATTAAGTTTTCCACCATTTCTTACATACGCCCCATAGGCAGATATTTTATCTGGATTATCGCCATAAACTGTTATCTGAGAGGCATTAACAACAGTGCCTACTTTTTCTACATATATAGCTGCAATAGGCGCAACCTCCTGAGAATTTTTTAAGTAATAAACTTTATTTGCGAGAAAGTGTGTTTTTCTATCATCGCATTTATAAAATGCCTCTCCTGCATCACTTGAAGATCCTGCAGCACTAACATAAGCAACCTGAAAAAAATAAAGAATAGCTGTTGTAAAATTGTATAAAAATGCATGTTTGTAAAATACATTTATCACCATTCTTCCTTACCCCTATTTATTAACGAAGAACAATCACATAATGTATATTATAAACTTATTAAAATAAATATACGATAAATATTTAACTTAATTATTAATATAACACTTATATACTTATATATAAATTATTCTATATTTCATGGATAACTAAAAATGATATTGTAATCTACCGGAAAAGCTCATTCCAGAAAACCCTGCTTTTGTCAGTCCATGCTGATAATTTATATCTCCATGAAGTACAAATTTCGAAGATAATTTGGCATTAAAACCGAGCCCCGCTTCTAAAGAAGAACCAAAATCACCTAACTGGAAATCATTTTTAAATGAAACAAACTGTCTATCTCCAAAACTACGCATAAGATAAAGCTTACCATAGAAAGAAATAACACGCCCCTCTTCAAAGGGCGCAAGAAACTTAGTTAAACGCCCACCAGCACGTGCCGTCCATTGATTAAATTTTCCCATATCAACATCAATACTATCAACATCACGCACACCATCAAACTGAAGATGCTGATAAATAAGCTGAAGCTGTGGATCAAAAACAAAACCATTACGCCCTATTGCAAATGTTTTACCACTGGTTAAAGAAGCACTTGACTGTTTACCTTTTAATGTTGCGACCTTACCCCGTGCAAGAGTGAAAACATCACCCCTAAACAAGCCGTAAGATAACAACCCATCCATATAAAAACCCGCATCATGTTGCAGACTTCCATAAGCAGCAACGGACCATTTATCAAATGGACTCTTTTTGCTCTGTTCAACATTTAGAGGATGGAGAGAGAGGTTTCCATAAGTTCCCATCACCCCAAACAATGAGCAACTCTCTGAACTCTCAATTTCTTTCAATAAAACGCCTGCTTCCAGTGCACTATAATCGAGTTCGGCTCCATAGCCATATTCAAAAGCAGAAAGATTTGAAGCATAGTGATAGCTTCCACCATAACCACGGATAAAAAATGCTGGATTTTCATCACTCTTCAAAGAACCTCGAGAAGAGCTTCGTATTGCCTTCAATTTTTTATTTTGAGAGACAAGATCCATCAAGCGGGTATGGAATAAAGCATTTGGTAAAAGGAGATAAGTTGGTAACTGTGGAACAACCGCTCTAATTCTTGGCTCGGACTGAATATCAAGCCTAACAGGAACAAACACAACTGGTGTAGGTTCAACTGGAACAGGCGGAGTGGGAACAGGATCTGTAGGTATAGGATCACTTGGATCAGAAAGCTCAAACGGAGTAGGTGTTGGTGTAACAACTGCAACTGGAGAGGAAGAAGCTGAAGGATCACCTAACTCAGAGGGCGTAGACGGAGAAGAGGCAGGTATAACGGCTGGAGATAGAGGAGTGGGTGCCGAATCTTTAGATGAAGATTCTACTGACTTAGATAACACAGATGCAGAAGGCTCAGAACTAACAGAAGTAGATGGCACAGACAACTCAAATGGAGAAGACGTAACCGGAGAAGATAGCTCCAGCACAGTTTCTACAGGGAAAGATCTAACTAAATCAGACGGCGATGCAGGCATTGATTGTTTAGGTAAAGTTTCAACTGAAACAGAAGGAGATGGTATAGGCTTAAAGTCAACAGGAGCAGATGGCACAGGCGACTCGGACGAAGGAGGTGTAGAGAAAACAGTTGGAACAGGTGTAGAAATACCCTCCGTAGAAGAAAGCTCGGTTGAAAAAGACGACTCATCTGAAGAAGCCGTAGGTGGAGCAGACGGCATAGGTGGTTCAGGCATGGGAGCCAAAGAAGGAGATGTAACTGAATCAGATGGTGCAGATATGGATTCTATATGAGAAGTTTCAACTGTATTAGCAGAAGGAGTAAAGATAGAATCCGTAAAGGAATTTTCAACTGGAGAAGATAGCTCCAACATAGGTTCTACAGAAAAAGATCTAGCTAAATCAGACGGAGATGCAGACATAGATTGTTTAGGTAAAGTTTCAACTGAAACAGAAGGAGATGGTATAGACTTAAGGTCAACAGAAGCAGATGGCACAGGCGACTCAGACGAAGGAGGTGTAGAGTAAACGGTTGGAACAGGTGTAGAAATACCCTCCGTAGAAGAAAGCTCGGTTGAAAAAGACAACTCATCTGAAGAAACCGTAGGTGGAGCAGACGGCATAGGTGGTTCAGGCATAGGAGCCAGAGGAGGAGGTGTAACTGAATCAGATGGTGTAGGTATAGATTCTATATGCGAAGTTTCAACTGTATCAGTAGAAAGCAATGGTACAAATGTAGAATCGAAAGGAGGAGAGGACGGTAAAGATACTTCAACAAAAGGAGGCGTAGATGGAGTGGAAGTAAGATCCGTATGAACAGGTTCAATAGTCTTAGTTTCAGAAGAATCAACTTTGGAACTCACATAAATACCTTCAAGGCGAAAATCCCAAAAGTCTCCATTGCCTGCAACTAATCTATTCTTGGGATCTGCTTTTCCAGAAGAAGAACTTGGACCATAAGCACGAAGATGGTATTGATAAGGAAAACTACCTATTGTAACATACCCACTGGCAAGTTGAAAAGAATCTTCACACGCGTACCCAGAAACTTGAACAAGTGAAACACTTTCACTTCCTTTATCACGGACTTCTTTTTTTGATTTTTCGGAAAAACCTTCCACTTGGAGAAGTGTAGTCTCCCCCGAGACATCACCATAAATCAAAATACGATCAACTTTTTGAGTATCAAATAAACCATCGTCATTCAAAAATGCACCGAGCTTAATCCGAGAATTACCCTGTGCACTATATGCATCCTTATGGACTAGTCCGTATAATGCTATCAACTCACCTTGTTTACTTATATCATCTATATCATCTATAATCGTTTTTTTTCCAATGCGCAGTGTTTGATAATTATTGGATATACTATTAAAAACAATAGTACTGTCTGAAAGACTTATATATGAGACGGATGTATCTATAGAAATACCTTCTTGTGAATCTTCGTTTTTACTTTGGATGAGATAATATTTACTTTGGGTAAGATACCATGTCGAGCCACGCGTTAACTCTAAATCAACAGTAGATGTATCTTCAACACGAATATCTCCTGTAAGCGTAGTGTCCCTAGCTTTTACGGTTATAAAGGAGTCGTATTGAGCTTTAAATAACAAATCACCAGAGATTCTGGTTCCTTCCGATAATTCAAGAGTAGCTTCAGCTCCCAAACCTTCAGGCCCCGTAGCATAAATAGCAATACCATCTGGAACTGTAAGAGACGTCTTTGACAAATAAACTGATGCAGTTCCCAGAACAATTTTTTCTGTTTCTGAACGTTTTTTATCATCTATATTCAACATATCAGCCCATCGATCTGAATCTAATGTATCAAAGTACAGACCATGTACCCCCATCCCATGCACAGAAATATTTGATCTCTCAATATTAATATTTGTTTTCTTAAATTCATCTGATGAATCATAACTCTGAATTAGCTTGCCATTTTTATAGGCATAACCTAAAAAATTTGTAATCAAGAAGCCATGCATATCAGTAAGCAGAATAGAACTATCCCTCAAATGAACAGCTCCCCCTTGAGATATGTCAAAAGCTTCTGGTAATTTATCAACACTTTCATTATCAACTATAGCAGTGTATTTTTCTCCTTTTCCCTCAACCATCATGGTATCGAGAAGATACTTCCCCCCAAATTTTGTTGAAAATGCGCCAATCTCATTAAAAGTAACGGTACCACCTGACATCCTAACAAATGCATCAAGACCACTTACAATCCCTATACCCTTTACATTCAAATTGTCTGGCTTAATCTCAACATTTACACGAACTAAAGCAATATCCGTCTTTTTCCCCGATGCATAAATAGCGTGTGAAGTTCCCTCAATCTTCCCGTCGTTCATTTGAATAACTCCATTGAGAGCACGAAGACCGGGGATATTCTTAAAATTTGAATCCGTTAGAACAAGCTTTCCGCTATCTTGTACGAATGCACCATATTGAGATATTTCATCTGGATTACTACCCGTAACAGTTATACGAGACGCATTAACAATTGTGCCTTGCTTTCCTACATATATAGCAGAAACTGATTTACCTTTAGAAGCGTTTAGAAAATCATAGGTTTTATTTTTGATTACGTGCTTCTTACCATCACTGCATGTATAAAACTGAGCCTCTGAATCACACGAAACTCTAGAAGCGTTAGAATTCGCACTAACAACCACGATTGGAAAAAAAGAAACAGCAGCTGTTGTAAGAGTATATAAAAACTTATAACTTTTAAATATATTAGCCATAACTCTATTACAACCTCTCCCCCCTTATATAAAAGAAGATAACACCTGCAATAACGCTAAGTTAAACATTCGAAAAATGAGAAGTATAAAACTTAAATATTCGTTTTATACTTCATACAAAATTCTATAATTGTGTAAAACTTATCTTATAATTTATGGTTATCTAAAAATGGTAGCGAAGACCCCCAGAAAAACTTACTCCAGAAAAACCAGCCTTGGTAAGCTTGTGCTGATAAGTCACATCTCCATGCAAAGCAAACTTTGAAGACAATTGAGCATTAACACCCAATCCAGCTTCTAGAGAAGAACCAAAAGCCCCTAACTGGAAAGAATCTTTAAAGCGCACAGCTCTTTCTTTGCCAAAATCATGGGCAAAATGAATCTTTCCATAGAAAGAAACATCACGATCTTTTTCAGGTGCAGTAAGAGTCTTTATTAAACGCCCCCCCATACGCACCATCAATTGATCAAGTTTATCCATCTCAATATTAAAATTATCAATATCACGAACCTCATTAAATTGAAGATGTTGATAAACAACCTGAACCTGTGGATCAAAAACAACACCTTCATATCCTGTGGCAATTTTCTGACCACCCATTAAGGAAACACTTAAAGGGTTACCCTTCAATGTTGCAGTCTTACCCCGAGCAGTTGTCAGAACATCTCCCTTAAACAGACCATAGGATAAAAGACCATCAACATAGAATCCTGCATCATGCTGCATACTGCCATAGACTGTAGCAGTCCATTTATCAAATGTACTTTTTTGGCTTTGTGCAACATCTCGAGGCTGTAGAGAGAGCTTTCCATAAGACCCCATAACCCCAAAGGATATAGCACTGTCAACATTTTCAATTTTTTGTAGCAAAACACCTGTCTCTAGCGCATAGTACCCTAGATCCCCTCCATAACCATATTCAAGCGCAGATAAATCTGAAACATAACGATAACTCCCACCATAGCCACGCAAAAATGAAGCAGGATTTTCACGAATTTCCAACATTCCACTAGGATTAGTCCGTACTCTCTCCAACTGCTTATTTTGATTGCTGATATCCATTAAACCAGCATGGAATAAACTATTTGGCAAAAGCAGATAAGTTGGTACCTGAGGAACAACAGATCTTACACCTCGTCGAGACGGAAAAACATTTTCAATCTTAGAAAGACTATCCGCAGAAGACACTGGAACAATATCCGCAAAAGAAACATGTGCAGGAAGTATAGGTTTAGAAGCCACATCAGAAGCCATAGAAGTATGTCTATAATCAGCAGATCTTTGAATATCCGGACTTTCTAGGCGAAAATCCCAAAAATCTCCTTCACCTTCGACAAGCCTTTGAACAGAATTAGCTTTTCCTAAATGAGATCTTGGACCATAAGCATAGAGCTTATACTGATAAGGCAATCCCTCCAATGCAATATAATCACCATCCAACTGAAAAGAACCTTCCTCTGCTTTTCCAGAAACCTGAATGATAGAAATACCCTGGTTATTTCCACCACTCCCCGTTTTTCCTCCTGGACTTCCTGAAACGCTTTTCACATGTATTATCGTTTTTCCTTCAATATCACCATAAATCAAAAGCCTATCAGTTTTTTGATTTCTAATAGTTCCCCCTTTATTTACATATGTATTAAGATAAATATGCGCATCACCCTGCGCTTTATAAACAACACCTTCTCCTTTTCCAATACGAAGTGTCTGATAATCACTCGTTGTATTATCTGTGGGGCTCTCAAAAACAATAGAACTATCAATAAGATGGATCAACGAACTCGATGAGTCACCTATAGAATCAAAGCTTCGTAAATTTTTATTTTTTGGTTGTGATAAAGTCCATTTTGAACCACTTTCTAACAGAAACTCAGCAGAAGAACTTTCATCAATATGCACTCCCCCGACAAGCACAGAATCATTAGCTGAAACCTTTACTAAAGAGCCTCCTTCAGCCTTCAACAATAAATCTCCAGAAATTTCAGATTTTTCTAAAAGTCTAATAAGACCACCGGATTTGTTGCTATAAATAGCTGTACTATATGGAACTTTAAAAGAAGTATTTCCCAAAAACACCTCCCCTCGCATAGGTAAATTCGTCTTTGGCAAACTTCCAAATAAATCTTTCTCCCCCATAAAAATATAGGACTCCTTTTTTACAGAAGCGCTTTCTGTTTGCTTTTTTCCAGCTTTTTCGCCTTCCAAAAAGCGTATGCCATAAGACACATCACTATTTACGGAAACGTTAGAATGTACAATATCAACCCAACCTCCTTTTCCCAGCAATGATACACCGTGGGCATTAGCAACCTTAACGTTACTTGCCCCGTAATAAATAGAACCACCTTCTTGGGTCATCTGAAAAACTGAGCCTTGTTCATGATTGTCTAAATCTATCTCCTGAATACCATTATCGATAATATAAACACCCCATAATCCAACTTTTCCCCATTCTCCTGTATGAACTCCCATACCACGAGACAAATGAATTCCTCCACTTCCTATCTCAACATTTCCATAATTATCCGCCTTTATACCATACTTCCAAAAGTTTTTTTTCAAATCAGTATTTTTATCCGAAATATCAGTAATAAATATATTTTGCCCATCCACCAATGTCCCTGTTCCAGATACTTCTATGGCCGCCTCTTTAACTTGATTTTCATCAGTTTTCTGATAGTTTTTATCATGAATTACATACCTCTTACCATCACCGCACCGAAAAGGTATAACATTTTCAGAACAAACGACATGTTCAAAATAAATTGCATACACATCAACATTATGTGTCAAAAAAAGAAGTGTTGTCGTGAACGTACATAAGGAGAAACGATTTTTAAATAGATTTACCATAATTACACCATAATTCCGCCCATCACAGAGCAATGCATAACGTATCAAGAGATTTAGCCAGAAAATTTAATACGTTTTGGTTTAAAGATAGTGATTTTATTAATATTTTTTGTATTTTATGTAAATATGGAATTAAAAAATTACTCAAAAATACAATCTAAATCTGTTGCTTTTACAAAAAAATTGCAAAAATATAACTGAAGAACGACAGAAAAATCACCTTTAAAGTTGTTATTCCAAAATAGCCTTAATCGGTTGACATGCATTAAAAACGCCTGCTTTAATTGCTGTCTAATCCCACCAAAATGGGTATAATCAACCTCCTTACGATAGAGATATTATATTGAAACAATATGTATTTGTAAGCAGACAAAACATATACCAAAATTGAAAAACAAGAGTTTACCTATGCCTTTTTAAGCAAACTTCGTGGCAAGACAGCCTAATAAAGAGTAGGAATGTGTAAAAATCAGTTCCTATTTTTACTACCTCCTTTTAATGTAACTTGATAACATTTAAACGCATTCAGAGCCGGATCTTTAAAAAGTAAAAGATTATACATGACTTCATCCTGGTATTTATCGCATTCCTTTTAAGAAAACACATTTTCCAAAAACAATATGTCATTATGGTTCTCATTCATCAGTTTTCTCAGATATCTCTCATTTTTGCCATCCCCATTTCACAACGACAGCGGATATAATATAAAGTTCATCGGATATAGCTCTCATTGCCCTTGAGTATCTTCTTTTCCTTTGCCAATTTCTAATATTGTAAATCCTCTCCTCTTAAGGTGATTTTCAAAATTATATTGACTCCTTTCTTAGACGATTATCCCCTTGCCAATCTTACATAATATGCAAAGGAATGCTTTTTATGGGTTCATCATAAGAGCATTGAAAATATTTCAGCATCCTGAATTAAAAAATATCTTTATCAATCGGCATATTATAAATAATATAATCATCACTCTTAAATACGCGTTTTGAAACCATAACGTACAAACTCTTCAAACTTTTCAAAAAAATGAAAGAAGTCCAACCCAAAAGCATATTAAAGATATGCAAAGTCACACTCTCGTAAAAATGCTATAACACAAAATGAATAGAGAATGAGAAAAAGCCACAAGTTATACTTGTGGCTTTTTCAAAGATTAATCAGAAACACCAACAAAACTAGAAATGATAACGCAAACCACCAGAGAAACTAGTTCCAGAAAAACCAGCTTTCGTTAGCTTGTGCTGATAAACCAAATCGCCGTAAAGCGCAAATTTTTGAGACAATTGGGCATTAAAACCTAATCCAGTTTCTAACGAAGAACCAAAAGAGCCTAGCTGAAAAGCATCTTTAAAATGCACAAATTGTTTTCCTTCAAAACCGTGAGCAAGATGAAGCTTGCCATAGAAAGAAACAACTTGAGCCTTATCAGTTGCGACCAGCCTCTTTGTTAAACGCCCTCCAACACGCCCTATCCACTGATGAAGTTTTCCTAAATCAATATCAAAGCCATCCACATCAGGCACTTTATTAAATTGAAGATATTGATAAACAACTTGAACTTGCGGATCAAAAACAAAACCGTTCTCCCCCACCATAAACGTTTTACCAGCAGTCAATGAAGCACTTAAAGGATTTCCCTTTAATGTTGCCGTCTTGCCACGTGCAGTTGTTAGAACATCACCTTTAAACAAACCGTAAGACACAAGACCATCAACGTAAAAACCCGCATCATGCTGCATACCACCGTATGCTGTAACTGACCATTTATCAAATGTACTTTTTTGACTCTGCTCAACATTCAAAGGTTGCAAAGAAAATCTCTCGTAGGCCCCGATAATTCCAAAAGAAGTGGAACCATACGTATTTTCGATTGCTTTCAGCAAAACACCTGCCTCTATGGCATTATAATCAAGCTCGCCGCCATAACCATATTCAAGCGCAGAAAGATTTGAAGTATAACGATGATTGCCGCCATAACCGCTCACAAAAAAGAGAGGATTTTCACGACTTTCTGATAAGCTCCCAGAAGAAATTCGTAAAGATTCTAATCTCTTATTTTGATTGTTCACATTCATCAAACCAATATGACGTAAGGCATTAGGCAAAAGGA
Organism: Bartonella sp. OD88NMGDW; assembly: GCF_042193775.1. Taxonomy (NCBI): domain Bacteria; kingdom Pseudomonadati; phylum Pseudomonadota; class Alphaproteobacteria; order Hyphomicrobiales; family Bartonellaceae; genus Bartonella; species Bartonella sp. OD88NMGDW. Next base: position 33,633 of record NZ_JBHIMA010000011.1, read on the forward strand.
GATAAGTCGGAACCTGCGGAACAACAACCCTAACTCCCGGCTTAGGATGAGGCTCCGGAGCTGGTTCTGGAGAAGGTTCTGGTCCTGGAATTGGATCGGGATCCGGTTTAGGTTTAACATCAGAATCTATAGATCTACTTTCAAGGCGAAAATCCCAAAATTCTCCGTTCCCTTCAACTAATCTTTGATCCATGCTTGCTTTTCCCAAATGAGACCCTGGACCATAACTATAAAGCTTATACTGATAAGGTAATTTATCTAATGCTACATAACCACCTTCCAACTGAAAAGAATCTTGCTCTGCTTGTCCAGAAACCTGAATGATTGAAATACCTTGATCATTTCCTCCCCTTCCCGTATATCCTCCTGGACTTCCTGAAACTCCACGCACCTGGAGCTTTGTTTTTCCCGAAACATCACCATGAATTAAAACACGATCAGTCTTTTGATGATCAAGAGCACCACCACTATTCAAGTATGTATTAAGGGAAATAGAGGCACCGTCCCGTGCTCTATAAACTTCACCCTTTCCCTTTCCAATACGAAGAGTTTGATAATCATCAGCAGAAGAAGATTCATCTCTTTTAAAATTAATAGAGCTCTCACCCATAAGACTAACGAGTGAAATAGAAGAATCATGAGCAGCATCATGTTGATCTTTTTGCAACGGTTGTTGTAAAATCCATTTAGAACGGCCTCCCAAATAAAGTTCGGCATTAGAATTTTTATCAACATGTGTGCGACCTTCAAGAGTAGAAGCATCAGCCAAAACTGTTATAGAAGCACCTTCCTCAGCTTTTAATAAAAAATTCCCTGAACGAAGAGTGCTGTGCACCAACCCCACCGCACCAGAAATAATGTTTCTACCATAAAGAGCCGCATCGTCTAAAACAGAAAACTCTGTTTTATCCAAATTAACAACTTCTAATCGTGGTAAAGCTTTTTCTTCCTCTGATGAAATTTCTTCTTTTTTATCCCCACCTTCACTCCATGGCTTCTCTCCCCGCAAATAGATACCATAAGATCCCTTACCCTTTACAGTAACAGAAGAGGATTTCATATTAACTTCAGTCACAGGAATCTTTGAACCAGAATCTTCATTTGATAAATCTTTAACTTCCTGCAGAGGAATAGAATCGACTGTATTTTCTAATAATATGCCATGGACATCCATAGCACGAATAGTAGTCCCCTTTAAATTAACAGCCCCCCCTAAATCCGTATGCACAACCGCACGATCCTTACCTTTGTCACCCTTCCCAGTAATTTTAACATTCTCGAGATTTACCTCCCCACCTAACATCGAAGAAATCCCATGGCTGTTCATAAAATCAACTGATCCACCTGACATCCAAACTTCTGAATGATCATAACTTAAAAGGCTTGCGTTCCCATTAGCGGTCTTAATTTCTGTATCTTCTAAAAGAACAAACGAATTCTCTGTTGCGTCAACACCCTCATTACTTTCCTTAATCTTGCCATTTTTTACCTCAATCACGCCATCACTCGCACGAAGGGCTATAACTGTATTTTTGATAATCGGATCTTTCAAAACAATCTTACCGTTCTCTAATACATGCACCCCCACGAGAAAAATTTTATCAGCAACTTGACTACTAACAGTCACATCCTCCCCACTAACCCTTGTGCCTATTCCTTTTACCGTTATAGCAGTAGGTTCATCAGGATAGAGGGAAGCGTTTTCATTCGTAATCTTATAAGACTTATTATCAATTTTAGACTCCCCTTTAGACTCCCCGCAATTATCGCATATATAATACAACCCATTATAGTAATAAAACCCAGGATTCACTCCTCTTCCATCCGAGTGCTCATTTTTAACCGTATTATCTACATTTTTCTGATATCCGTTCTCTCCATCCACTCCACTCAGCTTACGATAATCGCTCCCCCCACGAATACCCTCATCGTTATCGCCAACATGGATCTGATGAGGAGTATAATAATTCCTCCCCCCACTTTCTCCACTAAGAGGAAGCTTATGCTTATTACTCCCGCTAAGATGAGGAGAAGAATTAGCAGAGACAACTGGGATAACCTTTATAACATAAGGTTTACTATCCTTCCCCTCTGCAGCCGCATACACTTCTCTTCCATTTTGAAGCAAAGAGAGGATAGCTGTTGTACAAGCACATAAACATACATGATTTCTAAAAACTTTAATCATAGTTCCCTCGAAACTTTCCTTCCCCTCTCATTAAAAATAAAAGCACCTGCAAAACATCCCATTGCACACCTCAAAACACGAAAAGTGTAACAAAAAGAACATGCATCATGCTCATCTGAACTGTGCAATGAATTATCCCAATACATTTGGCAGAAGCTCTACGCCAAAACCACCTATAAGAGAATAATTAATAATCGCACTTTATAGGTGTATAATGCATTCTGTATTTCGTGTAAAGAAAAAATAAAATCAGTGCGTGCAATTAATTAAAAAAACAACTAAACCTTGTGACCTTAAAAAATTAATCCACAAGGAGATAAATAAAACAATGAGTTAAATCAGTGGAAAATAAACTCTCAAAAACGAGTTTTAGAAAACATCAAATATTATATTAGATAATATCAATACAGTACCAAAAAGGATAAATTAACGCATACTGGACTGCTGAACGCTTAAAAAGCCGATAAAAGCGAAGCACTTTATCGCACTAAAACAGCATAAATTTTAAGAGAATTCGCTTTAGCGTAGAAAAGCGCTCTCATGCATAAAACAAACTATGTCTTTTTTTGCTCAATCAAGAAGATGAAAAGCTTTTAAGAGCAACACAAGTTGTTACAAAGAAAAAAGGCAGCACATTGTGCTGCCTTTTTTAAAAAGTACATACTGTACCTTATATTAAAACTGATAACGTACTCCTCCGGAAAAACTTGCTCCAGAAAAACCAGCCTTATTAAGCTTATGTTGATAGAGAATATCAGCATGCAGAGAGAACTGTGGCAACAATTTGGCATTAAAACCTAATCCGGCCTCTAGAGAAGAACCAAAAGCTCCTAACTTGAAAGCATCATTGAAATGCACAGACTGTTTTCCTTCAAAACCATGAGCAAGATAAAGCTTACCATAGAAAGCAATAGCATTCACGCCTTCAGAACCTGTAGGAATCTTGGTTAAGCGTCCACCAACACGTGCTACCCACTGATTAAGGTTACCCATTTCAATATCAAAATTGTCAATATCACGAGCTTTATTAAACTGGAGATGTTGATACACAACCTGAACCTGCGGATCAAAGACAAAACCCTTATATCCTGTCGCAATTGTCTGACCACCAGCTAAAGAAACACTCAAAGGATTACCTTTTAATGTTGCTGTTTTACCCCGTGCAAGAGTGAGAACATCACCTTTGAACAGACCATAGGATAAAAGACCGTCGACATAGAAGCCAGCATTATGCTGCATGCTACCATATACCGTAGCAGTCCATTTATCAAATGCACTCTTCTGGCTTTGCTCAACATTCAAAGGCTGCAGAGAAAGTTTTCCATAAGTTCCCATAACGCCAAAGGATATAGCACTGTCAGCATTTTCAATAGTTTGCAGCAGAACACCTGCCTCTACACCATGATAGTCAAGATCACCTCCGTAACCATATTCAAGTGCGGAAAGATCTGAAGCATAACGGTAACTTCCACCATAGCCGCGCAAGTATAAAGCGGGATTTTCACGAACCTCTACCATTCCTGTAGAAGTCATCCGTAACGTCTCCAACTGCTTATTTTGATTGCTAATATCCATCAAACCAGCGTGGAATACGCTATTAGGCAAGACAAGATAAGTTGGAACCTGTGGAACAACAGACCTTACAAATTGTTCAGGAAGGACAGCAGATCCAACAGACTTAACATACTGATTTTCTAGACGGAAGTTCCAAAACTCCCCACCATCCTTAACAAACTTCTGTTGCACATGCTCCTGTTTCGAAGTCGCTTCTGGACCATAAGCACGAAGAGTATATTTATAAGGTGAGTTTCTCAGTGCAACATAATTGCCATCGAGTTGGAAAGAGTCTTTCTTTGCTTGACCATAGACCTGAATAATTGAAACAGTATGAGCAATCTTGGCATTCGCTTTACCATCTCCTACATTGCCCGCATCACCTCGTACATGTATTTTTGTTTTTCCAGAAACATCACCATGAATGACAAGCCGATCAGTGACTTGCTGATTACTCGGATCACGAGGATTTAAACGTGCATTGAGATGAATTGCAGCATTACCCTGTGCCGCATAAACTATTCCTTTCCCATTTCCAATATGGAGAGTCTGATATTTTCCTTCAGATTCCGAAGATGCAAAATCAATAGTACTATTTACAAGACTTACAGAAGAAATGCATGAATCCACACATCCTAAATCTGGAGTACCCAAATTCCTCTGTGCACTTCTTTTTAGAATCCACTCTGATTGATTAATTAAATCTAATTTTGCATAAGAACTTTTATCAACGCGCACATCGCCTTTAACAATAGAACTATCAACCAAAACCGATATATTGGAATCATTGTCAGCCTTCAACAACAAGTCACCAACAAGAGTTGTTTTATTTTCTAATGAAACATGACCACCAGAATTATTACCATAGATCGCTATACCACTTGCAACTTCAAAATCAGTTTTTTTCAACGAAACTGTCCCTGTTATGCTTATAGGTGTTTTCTCCTGTTTGGATACAGTACTCCGCTTAACAACAATTGCTTTCTCAGTTGCTAAATCCTCACTCCGATTTTGTTGACTCGCTTCTTTCTGTATTCCCCCATCAAAATATATACCATAGGTTCCATCACCTTCCACTCTAACAATAGAAGACTCGATATTTGCATGATTCGTAGTAGGACGAACCTCAGAAGATCTCCTTCTCCTAGAAGAGCCGGTCTCAACCACATTATCATCAGACTTCATAATCCACAAAGCATGAGCATCAGTCACAACATTCCCATTCTTAAAATCAACAGAAGCATTATCACTCAACAGAAAAGCTGCACGCCCAAAGTTATCTGCGGAATCTAACTTACCCTGTCCTTTTTTCGCAGTAATATCAACTTTGTCTAACTCAACGCTTCCCCCAGCTTCTGACCTCACAGCCACTCCTTTTGTCAGAGTAATAGCCCCAGAGTCCATAGACACCTTACCAGCTAGACTTACCAAACCAGCCGCAGCCAAATCCCCCGTCACGTTAATTTTTGTATCCTTTAAATTAACAGATGATCCAGAACCCGCCAAAGCGCCTACATAAAGCGCATCGACTGTCCCACCAGTCATCTTAACCTTTCCACCACTTTGCGCTTCAAGCCCAATCACAGAAGATTGGATTTTCGATTTCTTATCCAAAATAACTTCTGCTTTATCTTCTGCAAGCACAGCACTCACGGCATGTATTTCATTAAAATCAACATTATTTTTTCTACCAGAAAAATCTGCACCACTAATGGTGGCCCCCTCTAACTTAATAACCGTATCCTGATTTTTTACATGCATAGGATGCTGAGTTTTATCGCTTGCCTTCAATGTAAGGTTGGTTATTGTCCGAGATTGACCATCACTACATGAATAAGGAGTTTGCAACGCCTTCACACCATTATTCTGTATAGCATCACACGTAGAAGAAACCGTTTTCTTAGAAGAAACATCTCCACCACCAGCATTACTAATCATAAGAACACGTCCAACAGCTCTAGAAGATGCAACAGGCTTTACAGAAACCACAGGAGAAGAAGGCTTCATAGCAACAGCTCTATTAGAAGATACAGTAGACGTCTCAGAAACTACAGAAGCAGAAGCATTTATAGAAGAAGCTCCTTTAGAAGATACAGCAGGTGTCTCAGAAACTACAGGAGCAGAAGCATTTATAGAAGAAGCTCCTTTAGAAGATACAGCAGGTGTCTCAGAAACTACAGGAGCAGAAGGCTTCATAGCAGAAGCTACATTAGAAGATATAGCAGGTGTCTCAGAAACTACAGAAGCAGAAGGCTTCATAGCAGAAGCTCCATTAGAAGGTATAGCAGGTGTCTCAGAAACTACAGAAGCAGAAGACCTCATAGCAGCAGCTCCATTAGAAGGTATAGCAGATGTCTCAGAAACCACAGGAGAAGAAGACCTCATAGCAGCAGCTGACTTTATAGGTAATGGCCTCTTAGATACAGTATGATACCCAGGTGTTACAGAAATTTCATCTGCAGATATTACAAGCCCCCTACCAGTATCAGATTTCCCACTTAAATTAACTCTTGGAGGTACTAAAGGTGCCAAATTTCCGGACACAGGAGAAGTGACAGATGACGAAGATGGAGTAACAGGTAAAACGGTAGGCATTAAATCTCCAGACAATACAAATTCCTCAAAATCATCTTCTTCATCATATTCACTATAATCATCATATTCATCATATTCATCATATTCATCATCTTCATCATCTTCATAAAATTCGTCAGATGTTTCAGATCTCAAAAGTGAATTACCTTGAACAGAGACTACAGATGCAGATTCTCTATGTACAAGAGAAGTTGTGAATTCATTATTTACTTCACCAGCACCAGTATCAGCATTAGTATCTACTTCAGTTTTAGGAGAAGCAACTGCAACAAGTGGCTTAACTTTAAAAACAGGTTGAAAATTAGCAGTAGCAGTATAAGCAGAAACGAGAGGTATAAAATATTCATTTTCTAAACGAAAATCCCAAACACTTCTACTATTTCTAAGTAATGTCTTATCGAAATACTGCATTTTCGGAGGAACAGTTGGACCATAAGCACGAAGAACATACTTATAAGGCAACCCTTCTCGTGTAATATAATCACCTTTCAGCTTAAAAGAATCCCTCTCTGCATTTCCAAAAACCTGAATAATTGAAATACTATGAGGTGTATCCTTTTGTGGTATACCATCAGAAGTATCATTCACAACTACCATTGTTTTCCCAGAAACATCACCATGAATCAACAATCTGTCAGATATTTGAGATTTTTCTGTAGATTTTTCTGTATTGCTAGGCATCAAATTTGCATTGAAGTAAATTGTAGCACCAAAAGCATCAGGAGCACCAGAAGCGGCAGAAGCGGCAGAAGCGGCAGAAGCACTATAAACTGTTCCCTTCCCATTTCCTATGCGAAGAGTTCGATACTCAATATCTTTCTTAGATGTACTTCCATCTTTCAAAGAAGTAAAAAATCTAACATTACTATCTACAAGTTTCATAGATGAAAGACATGAATCTACACAACCCGTATCTGAATCTTCCAAACTATTATGCAGATTCTTTGTTAAATACCACTCTGATCCCCCAGATAGAAAAAGCCTAGCTTGAGATTCTTCATCAACGTAAGCTCCCCCCATGACTACAGAATCTTCAACAAGAACCGACAAATGCGCTCCCTCTTCAGCTTTCAACACTAAATCACCCGAAAGAGTTGAGTCATCTTTTACAACGACGTACCCATCCAAACTGTTAGCATAAACGACCACACCATCAGGAACTTTGAGAGAAGTATTTTTCAAAAGAACTGCATGCAAACTATCTCTATTATCTTTTGTTCCACCCTCTACTAGATTCTGTTGTCCATGTTGACCACTTTCTTCTCTCACACTCGTTTGACCATTTTCTTCCCTCACATTCGAAGGTACATCACCAAAAAATACACCACGAGACTCACCTGTCAATTTAATAGTTGAATTTTGAATATCAGAAACTATTAACTTGATAACCCTAGAATCTGCATTCGACGCATCTGCAGAACCTTCAGCAGCAATTCTAGAAGATGCATTAATTCCAGAAGATGCATTAGCATCTTTAGAATCGGCATCCCCCCCTAAAAAATCCTCCACAGAGGATAAAACCTCAAAAAACGCGGAACTAACACTATCAAGGACAGCACCAGCTTCAGATTCAATAGAGATCACCTCACCAACAACGCCATCAGTGTCGAGATTCTGCTGTTTCAAAGCTACATCACCACCATCGCTATCATCATCATCGCTATCATCATCATCGCTATCATCCTCCCCCACATCTAGTGCATCCGAAACTCCATAGACATTATTCTCAGAGTTACCACTTACCAACAGCGCAATAGTATCAGAAGCTTTAAGCTCTCCATTTTTAAAGGAAATAGTACCCCCAAGTGACAATAACCCTATACTCATTTCCGAAGCATCTGCTTCTTGAGTTTTTGGTTCCTCAGCAACTGTAATAGCCGTCCCGTCTAGTAGAACAATCCCCTCTTCTGTAGAAATAACTCCTCTTCCACCCTCTTTTACATTAATTGCCCCAGACTTCATCCCTATAACAGATGCATCCGAACTAACTAAGCCGATTCTTTTAACATTAATATCTACATTCTCTAAAAAAATCTGCCCACCATCACTAGCAAGGGCACCTATATACGTATCTCTAATCCCTCCCCCAACCATCGTGATCTTTCCAGTCCCTTCAGCCCGAAGCCCAATAAAAAACCCCTGAATATTTGAGTTTTTCAAATTAACTTCTGCATTCATATTTTGAGAAGAATCTCCGATATATACACCAACATAAAGCGGATCACGACTATATAAATTACTTATGTTCTCTATATCTACTTTATCATTCTTTATACCCGCCGAAGATAAACTTTCAGAAAGTTCTTTCTCAATCTTCATACTTTCAATGGATACTTCTTCCAAATTAACAACTACTTTCCCATCATCAGAAGGAGATTCCACATTTACAGCATTCTCACCTTGATCCGCTATAATCGTCCCCCCTATTAGAGTATATACTCCGGACTGATTACAGTAAATAGACCCATATATTCGCTGATCACCATTGATTAAATCAGCTAATCCTCCAGCCTCCACAGAATCTATAAATTCTATAGCCCCAACACCGTTACCAACTGGCACAGATACACTCACACCAGGGATTACATTACCTGATACATCAGCTGGTAAAGAATTCAATAGAGAACTTGATATACCTGGCATACCACCAAGACCATCTACACTCGCTTTTTGTACGCTTAGCGCCTCTTCCCCCACTGGAAAATATGTTTGAGCACCACCACTTGAATTATCTCCTCGCGGAATATTAAATAATTTCCCCAAATCTACAGTTTTTGGAACATCTAGTACTCTAGCCAACTCTCCATCTAATCCACTTGGTACACTTGCAAACCCAGCACGTGCTCTCCTCCCACCTGTTGTTGCTGTTTTTGCTTCCACATGTTCTGCTCTTGTTGCTCTTGCTCTCCTAGTAGGTACACCGCCTGTACCTGGAACATCTGGCATGCTACTCAAAGTATCATTTGCCATAATACCTGGACCAACACCTGGAATAGCAGGCAGGTTTGTTATATTTTCGCCACTCGGAACACCTGATATAATTATTGGTCTTTGTTGACCTACAGTGTTTAATCCTCCTGCTCCTGCTATATTACCTGATAATGTATCTTGTACAAGAGCTAATGAGCCACTGAAGCCACCTGGTACACCTTCTTGCGCCACTTTTTCTACTGTTTTTATCTGAGTAGATAAGACGCCTGAACCTAGAACCCCCGGCACAGCACCCACACCATCTGAAATACCACCCGCAACATTAGGCACAGCACCTGCACCACTCGCAACATTAGGCACAGCACCTGCACCACCCGCAACACGAACACTACTCCCTGCAATATTCCGTATCATGCCAGGAACAAAAACATTATTCTTTCTAGAATGACAAGCACTAATAGGTCGAATAGAACTTAAAACAGACTCAATCCGAGCCTGATCCTGAACAGAACCACTATCAACAGAATCACCAGTTCTAGATTGTGCTCTTCCAGAAGTCTCCACTCCTTCGGGTGATGTTGTAGCTCCTGAGCTCGATCCTCTACCTAAAGAGGTTAAAGATGATGATAATGATGATAATGATGATGATAATGATGATAATGATGGCAATGAAATTGAAGGTAGTGTAAACCAACTACTCCCCATAGAAGTATCTACACCTTGTAAAAAGAAGAAAGCACTTGTTGTCAGTGCGTACAAACGTGTACGCTTTTTAAATACATTGATCATATGTCAAACTTTCTAAATAATGTTGCAAAAACACTAGAATTAAGTGAAAATGAGGTAAGTGAACGATTTGTAACATATGTAAGTCAACTTTACAACATAGTGTTATTTATTTACGCTTCATTTTGTGCATAAAAATACCAAAGTTAAGTTTTTAATTGCACAACCCCTTGTAATATCAGATAAAAGGATAAAATCACGATGATAAAATATATGAAATGGATGACTTCTGTTTTACTGGTTGCCATCAGCTTTGCAACGGTTTTGTGGACTCATACGAGTATTGCAAATACCAGTACCCAGACAAATGTAACGATTGATCATGTTTCAGGCACGACTTCTGTTCCCGCTTCTCCGCAAAAGGTTGTTGTGTTTGATATTGCCTCTCTTGATAATATGAATCGCCTTGGTATCCAAGCCGTTATCGGCCTTCCTGAAGGAAAAAAACCTTCCTATCTGCAACAATTTGATGATGCAAAATATGAAAAAATTGGTACCCTTTTTGAACCCGATTATGAAAAAATTGCCACCCTTCAACCTGATTTGATTATTATTTCCTCCAGAACTCAAGCAAAATATAATGATTTATCCAAAATCGCTCCAACAATTGATCTAACTGTAGGAAATGAAAACTCTCTTGCAGATATTGAACGGAATTTGTCTATCCTTGGCAAAATTTTTGGCAAAGAAAAAGAAGCTGCAGAAGAAATTGCAAAACTCAATGAAACTTTAGCTGAAGTTCGTAAAAATACTAAAGGAAAAGGCCAAGGTCTTGTACTCATGACTTCTGGTGGAAAAATCAGTGCCTTAGGACCAAAGTCACGTTTTGATATTTTGCATTCCGCTTTCGGAATTGCCCCTGCAACCGATAAACTCACTGTACAAAAACATGGACAGCTCATTTCTCCTGAATTTATTCTTGAGACAAATCCTGATTGGTTGTTAGTGATTGATCGCGATGCCGCAATTGGACGGGAAGGGCAATCCGCAGCACAATTGCTTAACAATGAGCTTGTTCACCGCACAACAGCAAGCAAACAAAACCAAGTTATTTATTTGGACTCTTGGAGCTGGTATCGTGCAAGTGGTGGTTTAACGGGACTCTTTGAAACCGCTAAGCAGATCAATGAAGCCTTTACAAAGAGCAAATAAGCGTACAAAAGAGCTTGCTTGCTATATAAATAAAATTTAAAAGCAGAGATTGTTTATTAAGCAGTCTTTGCTTTTTTTAATTTTGTTAGAAAATGATTTAACGTGAAGAATTACTGGATAACCATAACACTTCTCATTCTCCTGTCTATCCTCAGCATTTTTGTTGGTTATTCTGATGTCACACCTTCTGACCTTTTCGCAGCCGATCCCCATGCGTGGCTTATTTTTTGGCAAACCCGTCTTCCTCGTACCACTGCAATCCTTTTAGTAGGTGCATCACTTGCACTTTCAGGTATGATTATGCAACTATTGACACGCAATCGCTTTGTCGAACCATCAACCGCTGGAACTGTTGAATCTGCTTCCCTTGGCATTCTTTTTATTATGATTTTTCTGCCCGATATTTCTGTTTTAGGAAAAATGGTCGTTGCGACACTTTTTGCCATGACAGGCACTTTACTTTTTATGTTTTTATTGCGCCGCATTCCTCTAAAATCTGCTCTCATTGTACCCCTTACAGGGATTATGCTAAGCTATATTATTGGCTCTTTAACCAATGCCATTGCAGATTATGAAATGTTACTTCCCTCTCTTCAAGCTTACTTATTTGGCAGTTTTTCAATGGTTCTTGAAGGAAAATATGAGCTCTTATGGCTATCCCTTCCCCTTTGTATTCTAGCCTATTGTACTGCTGATCGCTTTACGGTTGCAAGTTTGGGAGAAGATTTAACCAATAACCTTGGATTGAATTATCGTGTTGTCATGTTTTTTGGTCTTTTTATTGTCGCCTCAATCACTGCTGTTGTTGTCTGTACCATTGGCCGTATTCCTTTTGTTGGACTCATTGTGCCCAACCTTGTGTCAAATTTCATGGGCGATAATATGCGCCGTACCGCTCCTTGGGTAGCCATCAGCGGTGCAGGATTGGTCTTGATTTGTGATCTTGTAGGACGAATAATTCATCCCTCTCTTGAAATTCCCATAAGCACTATGATGGGTGTAATCGGTAGTTTTATTTTTATGATACTGCTTTTACGCTGGAGAAAGCGTCTTGGATAGAAGAAGAAAAACAATATGTGTACTAACAACACTTATCATCATAGCATGTACTGTCATTAGTCTTTACATGACGTGGAATATCAATGTTTATACATGGACATTTCGTCTTACAAAACTTTCCTCTCTGCTTCTTATTGCCTATGCAATAAGCGTTTCTACGGTTTTATTTCAAACAATCGTTAATAACCGTCTTCTTACCCCTTCAATTATGGGATTTGATCAGCTTTATATTTTAATAAAGACTGTTCTGATGTATTTTGTAGGCTCTCTTTCTTTGCCCTTTTTAAATGAAGAAGGACAACTCATTCTCGAAGCCCTCATTCTTATTCTTTTTTCAATAAGCCTTTTTCGCTGGCTCTTTTCAGGAAGCCTAAAAGGACTTCATTTGACGCTTTTAATTGGTGTTGTTTTAGGCGGCTTCTTTTTCAGTTTACGGATGTTTATGCAATTGCAACTAAATCCAGACCAAATGATGAATTTAACGGATATTATGTTTGCAAATTTTAATAAATTTAATACGTCCCTCATAAGCTTTGCCACAATCATTGTCTTCATTGTGAGTCTGATTGGATGGCATTCCCGTCATCTTCTTGATATTTTGGCTTTGGGACGTGATAATGCTCTTAATCTTGGCGTTAACTACCACAAAAGTGCGACAGCTGTCCTTATTTTTGTTTCCATTCTCGTTTCCATTTCTACCGCATTAGTAGGCCCAGTCACCTTTTTTGGACTGTTGGTTGCCAACCTTTCCTATGAACTTTCTCCTCAAGCAAAACACAGTGTTGTTGTGCCGATTGCAATATTATTAGCGATTATTTGTTTGGTGGGAGGACAATTTATTTTAGAACAAATTTTTCACATGGCAGGACGTTTAAGTTTTATCATTGAATTTTGTGGGGGTATTGTTTTCTTAATATTACTGATGAAGGGAAAACTAAAATGATTGAGATCAATCATCTTTCCAAGGCTTACGGAGCACGATTGATTATCGATAATTTATGCCTTCATCTTCCCAAAGGGGGGATTATTTCTCTCATTGGGCCCAATGGTTCGGGAAAATCAACTCTTTTAATGCTGATAAGACGTCTTTTGCCACACCATAATGGTACAATTCATATCGACGGCTTTGATATTGATACAATGCCCCACGATATTTTGGCTCAAAAACTCTCAATTCTGCGTCAAGATAATCCTTTATCCTTCCGTTTAACCGTGTACGATTTAGTAAGTTTCGGACGCTATCCTTATTCAAAAGGCTGGTATACACATGAAGATAAACAATTTATCGACAGTTCGCTACGCTATCTCGGCTTACAAGATTTAAAAGATCATTTTTTAGATGAGCTTTCTGGCGGTCAGCGTCAACGCGCTTTTATAGCCATGGTTATCTGCCAAGATACTGATTATCTTCTCTTAGATGAACCATTAAACAATCTGGATATGAAACATGCCGTTTCTATGATGAAGCAGTTACGCCGCACAGCTGATGAACTGAAAAAAACCATCCTTATTGTCATGCACGATATTAATTTCGCCTCATCTTATTCAGATATGATTGTTGCACTAAAAAATGGAAAAGCAGCCTATTGTGGAACTCCCAAAGAAATTATGCAACCAGAAATCCTTAAAGACATTTATGATGTTGATATTCAAATTAAAACAATCAATGACATTCCTATCGCCCTTTATTATCGATAATCTAAAGATTTTTTGCGCTTGCCTACACTGTAGAATCTGCTAGAGATGATAAAATTGGCTTATTGGGGAATAGTTTAATGGTAGAACAGCGGACTCTGACTCCGTCAATCTTGGTTCGAATCCAAGTTCCCCAGCCAGTGTTGTATGTATGTAGCTTGTTGTAGCTTTGTAGCTTGCCAGTGTAGCTTGCCAGCGGGTTTTGTATATTTTGCCACTAGGTTTTGTACCAATTTATTTTTTTTCAAAGAGTTTTTAAGGGGTTCTCAAAGGGTCTTCAAAGACCTTTCAAAGATCATTTAAAGCCTCTTTTTCTTTTCTGCTCAAAATCACAATTTGAGATGATCAATCAAATTGACTGATA
>NZ_JBHIMA010000075.1:0-725 GCF_042193775.1 Bartonella sp. OD88NMGDW
TGATGGGGGTGTTAGTGTTAAACCCGCAAGTCCTTTTGCTGCCGCCATGTTTATCAAACGTGATAAGCAAAGGGGTGGTGTTTTTTGGTCTCCCTCCAACCAAGATGTTAAAGGCATTTTAGGTACGGCGCGCCCCATTAGCTATTTTGATGGCGAAATCGATCATGAGGCAAATCGCCTCAACCAAGCCGATATTGCTACCTTTATTCCAGCACGACTTAGTCAAAATGCGCATGGAAAAATTGCTGCCAATGGACGTATTTTATGGGGGAATCATACCACCTCTAGTGATCCACTCTGGCGTTTTGTCAATGTGGTGCGCACCCGTGCAGCTTTGGAAAAAACGATCATCAACAATTTCCGCCCTTGGGCGAATGATGAGAATCTGACCGGTCAACATGTTATTGCCATTACCCGCAGCCTCACGCAGTTTCTTGATGATATGATTGCGCGTGGAGCGCTTTTGGGTGGGCGGGTTTGGTTTGACCGCGATTTAAATTCCAACAGCACTTTACAATTGGGAAAATTGCGGGTCGAGTTTGATGCAGAAGAAGTGCCACCCTTAGAAGATTTGAGTTTCGGCAGCCGGCGCAATAGCGCTTATTTTGACCGTTTGGCGCAAGATATCCAAAAGAAAATGACTTATCAATTTGGCGATACGTTTGAAACTTATCGTAAAGCAGCAAGGAGTTAAAGCATGACTTTACGCATTGTACGCGGTTTTA
>NZ_JBHIMA010000076.1:0-725 GCF_042193775.1 Bartonella sp. OD88NMGDW
AAAGATTTAGAGAAGCGCTTAGAGGCTTTAAGAGAAGAGTTTGAAGATTTGAAAGAGTGTTCATTAGACGAAGTACTCTGAATGATGTGAGGACGAAAGCAGATGAAGATACCCGATCATGAACATGAATATTTGATACCTGTCGCGACGAGAGAAGAAATGATAGCAGGAACTTCTCAAGACAGCGTTGTTGTTCCGAAGCTTTTAGGGACGGCATCTTTGTATTCGTATGAAACCTTTGCGCCGTTAGAGCAGGTTGTTAATGCAAGGAAAGAAGCAGAAAAAGCCATGGCGCGTGCGAATGGCGCGCAACAAACAGCAGATCAAGCGAAAACTATAGCAGATAGTGTCAAGGAATTATCGGATGCAGCAGCGACGACGATAGCGCAAGCAGCAGACACAGCAGCGAGTTCAGTTACTGTAGCCAATGCCGCCAAGACGACAGCTGATACAGCTTTAGAGCAGGCAAATACGGCATTAACAACATCCAATGCCGCCAAGACAACAGCAGAGGTCTCGAAAACCTCTTCAGAAGATGCCAAGATGAAATCAGAAGCGGCAGAGAGGTTAGCGCAAGAAGCCAAGCGTATTGCGGAGGATACTAAAGGTGCAGCCGATAGAGTGACGACAGCGGTCACGGAAAGCTCTCAAAGAGTGACACAAGTTCAAAGCACAGTAGAGACAGCTTTGACAGAGGCAAGAGAAGCCAAGGCAACGGCAGGAGA
>NZ_JBHIMA010000077.1:0-714 GCF_042193775.1 Bartonella sp. OD88NMGDW
TGATTTTCAACAGTTTCAATTTGTTGTGATGTTGTAAGTTCTACAGAAGCATCATAAGCTCTATTCACAACTTGAGTGCCAAGGTTAATTAAAGAGCGTCGGATAAACAGATCATAAATGACGCTCCCATAATCTTTAGTATTAATGATTGTGACTGCCTCTGTAGCTAAACGCACCACGTAATTATATACAGTGATGTCACCAATTTTCTCATCATTTTCAACAAAGGGCTTAATAGTAATGGGATCTGCAACTTTTCCATTTTGGATAATTTTTGAAATGATATCAAAAAGCCTTTGATGCAACGGTTCAAAAAAGTGCTCTGCTTTTAAAAAATCAGAAACGCTATCAAGAGCATTATTATTGATAATGATAGCACCCAGCAAAGCTTGTTCTGCTTCAATATTATGGGGAAATTGACGAAAAGAAGATTGTTCTTCTGTTTGAAAAGAAGGTAATTTAACAGCGCTCATTTTATTCATTATGATTTAAATTGATTTGATAAATGATAATTATAAATCACTGAATCTACAGTGTGAATCCCATTTTTATTTTACTTAACAGCTTGCATTTTGATACGTTTTGTGCAATAAAGAGATGTTCTTTTATATTTCGGTTATTTCTTTTAATCGTTTATTTAGATCGCTAGCTGTTTTGATAATAAAAGCCGTGTCTTAAAGGACGCGGCTTTTTTGCTATAAAGCAGCCCCCCGC
>NZ_JBHIMA010000078.1:0-711 GCF_042193775.1 Bartonella sp. OD88NMGDW
TGTATGCTTTTGAGAACTTTTGCCATACTCACAAAATCATCTTCAACAAAATTCCCAGAGCTGTAACACTTCTTCTTCACAAGATAAGGCGGGTCTAGGTAAAATAAACTATCGGGTGCATCAAAAAGTTCGACAACCCGTTCCCACGACAAATTTAAGATTGTCGTATCAAGAAGCTTCTGTCTAACACGCCGCATCCTTGATAACAGCTTTTCGGGATTAAATGCTATAGGCTTTTTTCTTCCAAAGCCAAAAGAGACATACTCTTTTTTCCCATACATCACACAACGTTGGAGAAACAAAAAGCGAGCGGCTCTTTCAACTTTGGAAAGGCTCTCTGGTTCAATAGCCGCAAGTTCAAAAAACAACTGTCTTGAACAAACAAACCATTCTAGTCGTTTGGCTAAATCATCAAAGTCATTTTGAACACATTGAAACAGATTCGTGATCTCTCCATTCAAATCATTAATAACGGAATATTTTGCTGGTCTTTTATTGAGGAAAATAACACCAGAGCCTAAAAATGGTTCAACATAGGTTTCATGTTCAATATTATTTAAAATCGGTATAATTTTCTTACGTAGATAGTGTTTACCACCCATCCACGCAAACAATGTTTGTGTGAATTCTTGTGTCATCATATTTTTAAAGGAGAGATTTGATATTTAACTTTTTGTTATCCACTTTTTGAGGTGTGAGAAGCTATTCTCT
>NZ_JBHIMA010000079.1:0-710 GCF_042193775.1 Bartonella sp. OD88NMGDW
CATAAACACGACTGTTCCAACTGGGAATTTACCCTAGAGCCACGCACGCAATATGGCACCATTGAAGCTTCTTATTTTGATCGCTCAAAAGGGCAGCAATGCCAAGTCAAGCATCAGACAGGGGTTAGCGGTCCCGTGCGGCGTTTACGGACTTGTTACACTTGTGAGGAGGAAGCACGAGCTGCTGCTGCTTCCGAGTCGGACAGGTTGTGTCGTGCTGTGGGCAGTGGTTCTTTGACCCTTGAGGGACGCCCAGAAATCATGGCGGATCAACCTCTGCTTCTTCAAGGGTTTCGTGGGCAAATCAATGGGCCATGGAAAGCTGCGACCGTCACCCACTGCTATGAAAAACAAAGTGGATACACCACAGAAATTACACTTGAAGCACCAAACAAGGGAAAAGAGGCAGGAGAAAAGGAAACCTCTGAGTGACAAAAAATCAAAGGGTCAACTTGACCCTTTGATCGGTGTTGAAGAGTATTGAGACCAAAATCAAAAGTTCGCACTTTGGTGTGGAGGTAAGGAATAGGTGCAACTTGCACCAATTGCTAAAACGAGAAATAGGATCAAGTTGATCCAATTGCATGAGTACAGCAATAGGGTAATGTTTACCCAATTCCTCAAAGGAGCAATGGTGCAAACATTGCACAATTGCAGACTGAAGAGCAATTTGGTCAAGTTGACCGAATTCCTTAAACGCTTCTCTTTTT
>NZ_JBHIMA010000080.1:0-686 GCF_042193775.1 Bartonella sp. OD88NMGDW
AAGAAGAAGTGTTACAGCTCTGGGAATTTTGTTGAAGATGATTTTGTGAGTATGGCAAAAGTTCTCAAAAGCATACAAGGTAAATTTGTCTTGAGTCTCAATGATTGTGATGCGGTTCGAGAGATCTTTAAGGATTTTGACTTTTTAGAATTAGAGACCCTTTGGACATCTGGTTTTGCTAAAAAACCACCCCGAAAAGAACTCTTGATTCGCAATAATTGAGGAAAATCATAAAAAGATTTGTTAGAATCAGAAGAAAATATTTCTTCTCTAATAGGACTTTTTATATGGTTACATCTTTTGGTAAAATTTTACGGAAACTTCGGGTTGATCATTCAGAACGCCTCTTAGATATGGCTAAGAAATTAGACATATCTGTATCATTTTTATCTGCTGTAGAAATTGGCAAAAAATCTGTTCCTGTAGAACTGGAAGAAAAGATCATAGAGCTTTATGGTTTAGATAAAGCAATGGCTTCTCTCTTAAAAAAAGAAGCCTATTCTTGTCGAAAAAGCATCATAATAAAACCTTCTACTCCGTTGCAACGTGAAACTGTTGTTGCGTTTATGAGACTTTTAGATGGCTTACATCAAGAAGCGTTAGCAGATTTCAAAGAAACATTAGAAACATTGTGCGAAGCGTGCTTTATAGAGAAATGTTAGAAAATCCTATTCCCTAACTTTTAT
>NZ_JBHIMA010000012.1:0-31816 GCF_042193775.1 Bartonella sp. OD88NMGDW
GTTGGAGATCTTTAAAAGACAATGGAGCCGTTAAGCAAGCTTTAGAGCTTTTATGTCGTTGTAACTATATTCGTGAAATCTCTGGAGACAATAACTCCCAAGGCGGTCGACCTACCATACGCTATGAATGGCATCCTTTAGTGAAAAGTCATAAAACATTTCAATGAATGAATTTTAAATTCCAATAAAACATATAACTTATGTATTCATAAAATGAAACCTTCAAAACATTTCCCATCTATTGGTTTTGGAGGTTTTGGGGGTTTTGGAGGTGCTTTTTATTCCCCTCTTTATATATTTTAAAAATCAAAATAAAAGTCATTATATTTCAATATGTTAATTTTTATCAACTTTTCAAAAAACAATCTATATCAACATTACAACCTGTAAATTCAACTTATAGCATAGGTTTTGTAGGGGTTTTGGGGGTATAGGGGGGGTATATGCTTTTTATCTTTCTTACAAAGCAAGCAATAAAAGCCTATCAAAACATACATTCTGATATCTTAAAAGCACATATCAAATTTGTCTTTTTTCCATAAAACGAACAGCAAATTTCACTATTTTGCTGATCTTACCTCATGTCATAGGCTGTGGATAAGTAGCCTTTAATAAAATTTCTTTTTAAGCAGGTTATGGGTCTTTAGCACCCTTTTTTTATTTTATTATTGCTATTTGTTTTAAATAGATCTAGCAAATTCTATTTAAAGTTTTTTGACATCGATAGATCAACGCTTATAAAGCGGTGGGGTTTTATTATAAATGCTTCAATCTCATAACAAACCACTGACATTACGCTCTCTGTTACAATCCTACCGTGATCATACAGAAAGTGCGCGCGATAGAGGAACTTCTTTTGAAAAGTTTGTAATTGCTTATTTGACGCAAGACCCTCTACAATGCCAAGAATATGAAAAGGTTCAAACCTATTGTGAATGGGCAAAAGAGCATGGGGAAGATGGACGTGATATTGGCATTGATCTGGTTGCTAAAATTCGTGATGAAGAAGGATATGCCGCTATTCAATGTAAGTTTTATAGTGCAAATCATCAGATCAAGAAAGAAGATATTGATAGCTTTATAGCAGCGTCTGGCAAGAAAATATTCACACGCCGTATTCTGGTTGATAGCACCGAAGGTAATTGGAGTAACAATGCCGATCTCACCTGTGAAGGACAAGGAGTCCGCATTCAACGGATTAATCTTTTTGATCTGGAAAACAGTCAAATAGATTGGTCAACCTTTGAAAGCAAAGGGAAAGCTACTCTTAAGAAAAAAGAACCGAAAAATCTTTTAGATCATCAACAAGAAGCGCTTAAAGCTGTTTGTGACGGTTTACAAGAAGCAGACCGCGGCAAGCTGATTATGGCGTGTGGAACGGGAAAGACCTTTACCAGTCTGAAGATAGCAGAAGCTCTTGCTGGTCAAGGTAAACGTGTTTTATTTCTTGTCCCCTCTCTTTCTTTAATGTCACAAACAATAAGAGAATGGACAGCAGATACAGCAATACCCTTGCGTTCCTTTGCGGTGTGTTCTGATACACAAGTCGGCAAGCGTCGTAAAGCCCAAGATGATGCTGCCGAACTCGATGTCTCGGATCTCGCTCTACCAGCAACAACAGATTCTCAAAAGCTTGGAGAAAAAGCCAATAAGACTTCTCCTGATGCCATGACTGTGGTCTTTGCTACCTACCATTCGATCCAAGTGATTTCGGATGCGCAAAAGAAATATGCTTTACCGGAATTTGATCTGATCATTTGTGATGAAGCACACCGTACCACTGGAGCTGTGTTAGGAACAGACAAGAGTGAATCTGAGTTTATCAAGGTTCATGACAATAGCCTTATTCGGGGCAAGAAACGTCTGTATATGACCGCAACACCTCGTATCTTTAGTGATAATGCCAAAAAACAAGCTAATGAGATTGATGCCGTTCTGGCTTCTATGGATGATGAAGAGCTTTATGGCAAAATCCTTTATTCTTATAGTTTCTCCCATGCTGTAAAAAATGGACTTTTAACGCCTTACAAGATTATCGTTTTAGGTGTTGATGAAGGAGAAGTGAGTAAATCTATCCAGCATCTGATGACAGATAAGAATTATGAACTTATTCTTGATGATAGAACAAAGATCATGGGTTGTTATCAAGCTCTTACCAAAATGGATCTGAAAATTGATCTTGGAGATGATACAAGACCCATGCATCGGGCTTTGGCTTTTTGTAGAGATATTAAAACTTCTGAACGCATATGTAGAACATTCAACGATGAAGAAGTTAAGAAAGATTTACGTGATCTTCATGAAAACCATAAAAATATTCCCCCTCTTAACTGTCAAGCAGATCATATTAATGGAAAATCTGGTGCCAAAAACCGTATGATAAAACTTGACTGGTTGAAAGAAGATGCGGGTGAGAATGTCTGCCGTATATTAACCAATGTACGCTGCCTTTCAGAAGGTGTTGATGTTCCTTCCCTTGATGCGGTTATGTTTTTACACCCGCGTAAAAGCCAAGTGGATGTGATACAAGCAGTAGGACGTGTGATGCGTCGTGCAAAAGGCAAAAAGATGGGTTATATCATTTTGCCGGTTGGTGTTCCTGCTGGTGTTTCACCAGAAGAGGCATTAAAAAACAATAAGAGATACAGTGTTGTCTGGCAAGTTCTCAATGCTTTGCTTGCCCATGATGAGAATTTTAGTAAAACCCTTAACCAGATGGTCTTAGGACAAGACGTAAGCTCTATCATCGACATTGTTACAGTTTCTAAAAAGACCGAATTAGAGAATGTCACCACGGTTATTGACGAAATCACGCTCCACGAAAAATCGGAACAATCCGGACTTCGTATTGGGACACAAGCTCATGAACCGCAACATAGTCATAGCGTAACAGGAAGATTACCCTTTTTTATTGAGTTTCCCAATGCTCTCAAAACACTGATTGTTAAAAAATCTACCATGAGTGATTATTGGGGCATTTGGGCTGGCAATGTTGCTGAGATTGCACAAAACCATATCACACGCCTTCAAACTATGCTTTCTGATCAGACAAGCGAAGCTTATCATGCCTTTGATGCGTTTTATAAGGAATTAAAAAACAACTTAAACAGTGAGATAAAGCAAGAAGAAGCGATTGAGATGTTAGCGCAACATCTTGTAACGCGTCCCGTGTTTGAAGCTTTGTTTGAGGGCAATGAATTTGTGCAAAACAATGCCATTTCGCAAGCAATGGAAAAAATCTTAACAGAACTCGATAAAACCAATATTGAGGAAGAATCCAAAGAATTACAAGAGTTTTATGACAGCGTAAAGTTCCGTGCCTCTGGCATTACAGAACCACAGGCAAGACAAAATCTTATTATCAAGCTTTACGAAGATTTTTTTACCAAGGCATTTAAGAAGACAACGGATAGGCTTGGGATTGTTTATACCCCCGTTGAAGTTGTCGATTTTATCATTCATTCTGTTGATGATGTGTTGCGTAATGAGTTTGGAAAAAGCTTGGGGTCACGTGGAGTTTCTATTCTTGACCCTTTCACTGGAACGGGTACCTTTATCACAAGGCTTTTACAATCAAAGCTCATAAAACCAGAGGATATGGAATATAAGTTCCGTCATGATATCCATGCCAATGAGATTGTTTTGCTAGCGTACTACATAGCAGCCATTAACATTGAATCGACTTATCATAGTTTGAAGAAAGGAGAGTATATTCCTTTCAAACATATTGGTTTAACCGATACATTCCGGATGCTTGAAAAACAAGATCTGATGAGAGGTTTACTAGAGGAAAACAGTGAATATTTAGAACTTCAGAAAAACCTCAATATTGAAGTTATCTTCGGCAATCCTCCTTATTCCGTGGGGCAAAAAAGCGAAAATGATAATGCAAAGAACAGCCCTTATCCCATATTAGATGAACGTATCCGTAAAACTTATGCTGCTCAATCGAAAGTAACGAATATACGAGCACTTTATGACAGCTATATCCGTGCCATTCGTTGGGCAAGTGACCGTATTGTTGATGCTGGGGTAATCGGCTTTGTTTCTGGTTCTGGTTACATAGAAAAGCCAACAATGGATAGCTTACGAAAATCTTTAGCCAAAGAGTTTACGAGTATTTATGTGCTTAATTTACGGGGGGATATTCGTAAAAATATGTTAAGCGATGGGAAAGCTCAAGAAGGTGAAAATGTTTTTGGCAATGGTAGTATGACTGGTATTGCTATAACATTGTTTATCAAAAACCCCAATGTTTCTAGAGATTGTAAAATTTACTATCATGACATTGGTAATAATTTCACGACAAAAGAAAAACTTACAGCTCTTGAATACTTTGGTAGTATTGATGGCATTACACGTGAACAAAGTTGGCAAATGATCACGCCGGATGAACATGGTGATTGGATAAATCAACGTGATGAGAGTTTCAAAACATTCCTAGCCCTAGGTGATAAGAAAAGTCATGGTAAAAAGCTGTTTGAAAATTTTTCTCGCGGTATTATGACGAGTCGTGATGCTTGGACATACAACTCAAGCCCTGAAGCTCTAGCGAAAAACATGAGTAATATGATTGCCTTCTATAACAGTGAAGTGGAACGTTTTAATGATACTTATGCACACACTGACCGTAAAATACATACCAATGTTGTAAATAATTTTGTAAATTCAGATGAAAGTAAGATAAGTTGGAGCCGTGGACTTAAACAAGAGTTGACAAAAAGAAAGTTTTTTGAATTTGAAGAGACATGCCTCATACCAAGTCTGTATCGTCCTTTTACACAACGATGGCTTTATTATAATCGTACCTTCAATGATATGGTTTACCAAATGCCGCGGATATTTCCTATAGAAAAAGCGACTGAAAATAAAGTGATACAAGTTTCTTCTGTAGGAGCAAGAAGTGGATTTTCTATCTTGATGACTAAAAATGTACCTGATGTGAGTGTAATAGATACAGGTCAATGCTTTCCACGCTATATTTACAAAGATGATACGGTTTCAAAAAGTAAAAATGAAAAACAATCCCATTTATTTTTAATTTCTACAGAAGAAAGTAAAACAGCTGGTTTACAGAGGCGTGATGCCATTACTGATGAAGGATTAGCACATTTTAAAGCTGCTTATCCGAATGAAAAAATCACTAAAGATGATTTGTTCTATTACGTCTACGGATTGTTACATTCGGAAGATTATCGTGCTCGTTATGCTGATAACCTCTCTAAAGAATTGCCTCGCATCCCTTGTGTAAAAACTGCTGATGATTTTTGGAAATTTGTAACAGCAGGACATAAACTGGGTCATTTGCACGTGAATTATGAAACTGTAGAACCTTATCCAGTGACCTTTAAAAAGGGTAATCCAAAATTTACAGAGATCTCTAATCCTGAGAAATTCTATTACGTTACAGAAATGAAATTCGCAAAAGCAGGTAAAGAAAAAGATAAATCAACTGTTATTTACAATAGCAATATCATCATGACAGATATACCTCTTGAAGCTTATGAGTATATCGTCAATGGTAAACCCGCTCTTGAATGGGTTATGGGGCGTCAATGCGTAAAGACTGATAAAAAGAGTGGCATTGTGAATGATGCCAATCACTATGCTGTTGAAACCGTTGGCAACCCTGCTTATCCATTAGAGTTGTTTCAAAGGGTTATTACCGTAAGTTTAGAAACAATGAAGATTGTTAAGAACTTACCAAAATTAGAAATAAGAGAAACTGAATAAGCTTATTAAAGCATGCTCACATAATGAGTGTGATAACCTTACAAGGGGTATAAGGTCTTATAACCATATAATCTATACCTCTCTTGTTAAATTGCTTACATACAATCTTTAAAAGGAATGTTTATATGCATTATTCTAAAAAGAAGAAACTTGCACTTTTAAATACTCTTATTTTGATTGCTTTAAGACTTTTAAGAAATCCCATCTTAAAGTGAATACGCTTCTTTTACATTGCCTTTAAGAGGTTATACCGTAATCTAAAATGATAGCTTTATTGTTATCAGAAGCTTTGTTTAAAGAGAGTTATGTATATTCATTTTCTTATATTACTTATAGGTTTTGAAGGTTTCTAACTCCCCCAAAACCCTTACAAAACATATAGCATTAGTTGAATTTAAAGGTTGTATTATTGATATAGGTTGTTTTTTTGGAAACTTGATAAAATTTAACATATTGAAATATAATAAACTTTTATTTTTTATTGAAAAATATGTAAAGGGGGCGGCGTAAAAAGCACCTCCAAAACCCCCAAAACCTCCAAAACTCACAACCATAATGGTCTTGATAGCATTTATTATGATTATAATCCCTTTCTTTTGAAAGGCTTTAAAAGATCACATACTCTCATAAGACATGTTTTAATCATTCACTAAATGATCACTTTTGTCGATTCAATGTACTGACATAAACTGACAAATATATATTTACAGTTGTATTTATTTGTTATGGCTGTTTTAATAAGTTGTATTTTGAAAAATTCATAAAACTTAACTTGTTGAAATATAATGATTTTAATTTTTTCTCATTTAAAAAAAATGATATAGGTTCTAAAAAGAACTGACAAAAATGACAAAAGTTTATTAAAAGAGATTTTGCTCATCTCTATAATTATCATTCTTTCTTTAGATGTTTTCATAAAAAGCAGTAAATCATAATTATCATATATTCTATTTATCATTTCTCTTATGAAAATGGAAAATGATGCCATGGCTATAAAGAACATAACAGCCATAGAGAATGCGTGAAAAAAGCAGGCTTTCATAATCACATGCAAATGAAGGCATGATTATAAAGACAGTCCCTATAAAAAGCTGTTAAGTTGCAAATGTGTTATTAAAAGAAATTAACAGAAATCTTAAAAACCATTTAGTAAAAAAATTGATAGGTTATAAAGATAAAAATACGCATTATGAGAGCGTTTTTAAATATTATAAATGTATAGATTCAGAAAATAACGCAATCGTTTCATAAAGCCTATAATATATCTTTAGAAGCACATAAATATAAAAGAAGCAATTAATAAGCATAAGTTATTATAAATACACAACGTATTTAAAAAATAAGAAAAAATATCAAAAAAGATAGAATATTATTTGACAATAAATACGTATTTTGTTATATAAATAATCAAGTGCTTAACAACACTAAACAGTAAGCGAATAGGTTGCGATAAACCTAATCCTATTAAAAACTGACTATCTTTTATGCTTTTGTTAGCATATATAGTGATTTTGTCGGGTGTAGTTACACCATACAATACCCATTTATGGGAAAAGTGTAACGACGGACTTACTGCCGTGTTTGTTAGCACCCGGCGCCTCTATAGAGATGCCAATAACAAACATTTAATCAGTAAGGTTTAATTATGAAAAATATCTCAAAAAACATCCCCATTATTTCTAACATTGCAAATGAAACCGCCCCTGTTAATCAACAAGAGCCTGCAAAAAAATACGAATTTACCAATGAAAAATTCACTTTTGATGGTCTTACTTTACACCGTATACGTGCTCTAAGAGATTTTGATGATGTTAAGGCGGGAGACCTCGGCGGTTTTATTGAAAATGAAAGTAACTTATCCCATGATGGCAATTGCTGGGTCTATGATAATGCCGCGGTTCTTTTCAATGCAACTGTTTATGAAAATGCTAAAATCTATAATGATGCGAAAATCTTTAGAGGTGCCAAGGTGTGTGGCAATGCTATCGTTAATGGCAAAGCATTGGTTTTTGATACAACCGCTCATATTTATGATAATGCAAAAATTCATGATAACGCTAAGGTCTGTGGGCATGTTTATGGTTATGCCGTAATTAGTGATAATGCTACTATTTCTAATGGTGCCAAGGTTTATGACAATGCCCGTGTCTATGAAAGTGCCTATGTTTGTGGCTATATTTTTGGCAATGCTCGTGTATATGGCAAGTCACGGGTTTATGTCTGGGCGCGGGTTTATGATAATGCCCATGTTTTTTGTAATGCCTGGATTAAGGATTATTCAAGTATCTATGGTCATGCCAAGGTTTCTGGCTCGGCTCGTGTTGGTTGCTTTGTAAGAATTTATGATCATGCCAAGGTCTATGGCAAATCAAATATTGATCATCATGTGCAAATTTATGGCAATGCTGTTGTCAATAGCCGTGCAAAAATTCGTAATGATATCTGTGATGATAATCAGTCACTAAAAGACGCTGCTTAAATAACGCGTGGGCGCGGCGGGGGTGCCCTCCTTTAAACATCTCATTTAAAAATTTAAATCTCTTTATAAAGGAATTGTGCTCATGCAAAAGAAGTTTGCACTCACAAATGAAACGCGTGTATTTGGTAAACATGTTCTCTACCGTATTAAAGCATTAAAAGATTTTGCTGATATCAAAGCAGGTACCTTAGGCGGCTTTATTGAAAAGGAAGATAACCTCTCTCATGAGGGAAATTGCTGGGTGTATGATGAGGCTCTTGTGTTTAAAAATGGTCACGTTTATGAAAATGCAAGGGTTTTTGGCAAGGCTGTCACTTGTGGTCATATCTATGGTCATGCGCGGGTTTATGACAATGCTATCGTTGCTGGCTATGTCTATAATAATGCCCATGTTTATGGCAAGGCTGTTATTTCTAATAATTCCCATGTCTATGGTAATGCGCGTGTTTATGGCAAGGCTATTATTTATGATAATGCCTATGTTTATGACAATGCTAGGGTTTATGAAAACGCTCGTATAGCAAATAACGTACATGTTTATGAAAATGCCAATATTCATGGCATTGCTGTTATTCGTGAAAATGTCGGCGGGTCTACTAAAATAAAAACCTATACTGAACGTCTCTCTCCTTATGGTGAATTAGAGATTGTCTGGGTCTAATCAATAAAGCAGTGTAAATGAAAGCACGGGCGCGGCGGGGGCGCCCTTCTTTAAACATCCCATTCCAAATTTTATCAAACGTTTATCACATTAGATTGTGAGGGTCTTCTATGTGCAAAAAATACGAATTAACCAGTGAAATCAAAAAAATCAAACATGCTCTTACTCGAAATATTATAAACCTTTATCGCATTAAAGCTTTAAAAGATTTTGATGATATAAAGGCGGGGTCTTTAGGCGGCTTTATTGAAAAGGAAGTTAACCTATCCCATGATGGCAATTGCTGGGTGTATGATGAGGCTTGTGTCTACGGTCATGCAAGAGTGTATGAAAATGCAAAAATACGCCATTTTTCTCAAGTCTGTGGTCAAGTTTATGGCAATGCTAAAATCTCATATTGTGCAACGATCTGGGGGCGTGCTTATGGCAATGCAAAAATCAATAAAAAAAGCAAAGTAAGGTTGGTTCCAAAAAATTGTGAGGTTTATGAAAGGGATAATGTTGTCAATATAACTGATAAAACAGAATAAAAACACGCATGGGGCGTGCATTCTTTATGGTTATAAACGCATATAAAATGCATTGCTATAAACATATCATAAAAGAGAGAGTTAAAAAAAAAGCCGTGCCAAGTGATATGACGCGGCTTTCAAATAGCGTTTTTTATTGATTAAAAATAATCATCCACATGGAGTAATGAATGCATATATACAAAACGTATCATATTGCAAGCGCTCTATGAGAGATATGAAAACTTATCAAAAGGAATGTCAATGATGCGTATGATCTTTAATCACTCATTTGAATAAGAGAGCCTATAAACGCTTGTTATGGCTATCAAACGTATCAATCAAATCAAAATGCTCGGTAGCTTTAACAAAACGGTTTTTACATTTACAAGCATTGGTTTTTAAAACAATCTCTCATAAAGACAACAAACAACCGATTTTATCAAACGCAAGGCTTTAAAAACTGTTATAAACATCAGTTTCAAACGTTTAAACGTGCATTTAGAAAAGCTTTCATAAGCGTATTTTCATTTTGCACTCAAATGTAACTTCTTTGCAAATTAATCGCTCTATATTTGGCTAGCAAAATTAAGTAAAATCCCATGCCTTATAATGTTAAATATTTTTGAATTTTGCTTGCTTATCTTTGTCTCAATAGCTGCCCCCAATTTTGGGGTGAGTAAATCACTCAGTCCATATTTGGCTCTGTGCTTTTAAACGGTAACTTTTAAAACGTTTTCTAGTACCATGTCTAAGTAGATAGTATTTTACTGCTATTCCATTGTTCGTTTCCATTTTTTTGTGGAAGCGAATACAGTTTCGTTTTTAAAATTAGCATAGCTGTTGTGATGATACTATATTTATGCTTCTTACTTATCGTTCTAAATTTTTAGAAAGCGTTTTTAAAAGCGATCTTGTCTTTAAATCCTTTTATGCAATCTTTATAAATTAAACCTATAAGCTTATAAAAGTTTTAAATGATTACCTTCTTATAGGATAATCTAATGTTGCGATAACATCTTTAGATTTTACGCTTCTCAATTTTGAGAACTGTAATTTTATGTTTTTATCATGGGATTAACAATCCAATCATTAAAACAAGATGTGATCTTTAAACGTATGTTATCGATAATTCCAAACAACTAAATTTTTAACAATGTGATTTGTGCTGTGATAAAAACGTATCATAAAATTTATAAACTGTTATGAATGATATCGGCTTTTCATTTCATTTGAATACACACATGCGTTATAATATTTGCATCATGCTTAGCTTTTTATGGTCTATTCATACATGGCAATCTTATATAAAAAAGGGTCAAATGGATCATGTATAAAAGTGTGGATTCTTAAGTGGATTCATATAAAATAATTGCATATAACACACTGAATTTATTATGTTTTTATGGAATAAGCGTTTCCGGGGTCTGGAAGTGCTGAAACCGAGCCAGCCTCTTGCTTTTAGTGCTGAAAGCACTTGGACATAACAAGAGCCCTCGGAAATTCTGGGATATCCGCAAAAAGCGGGTTTATTTTATACTCGGTTTCAGGGCTTCCAAGCCCTATTGATCGCTGCGTATACGATCAAAAACACAAGTTCATTCATAGGATAATTTCTTTAAATCGTCAACCAGAGTGACAGCAGTTGTTTTGGTTGTTTTTTGCAAAGTTTACGTGCAACTGTTGCAATGCATCCCTTTATTTTGATGAAATTTAGGACAATTTCTTGGTGATCATTATGGGGTATGTTTAAAATTGTAATTATAAGACTTTATCTATTTATTTTGTATAAAAACGGAAGCTTCTTTTCGCATTTAGAAGCAAAAGACTTTTTAGAGTAAGTATAACATTTGAAGTTGGTAAAGAGGGGAGTTGGTAAAGAGAATGCTGGTGCTGGCGTGTAATGGATTAGCACTAATATTAAAAAGATTGCATGAGCAAAAGAGAGCTTTTCATAGAGCAGTGATTGATAACAGTTTTCTCCAGAAAAAATGAACGAAATTTTCTTATTTTTTATAGGCTACGTTTTCATTGTTTTGCAAAGGGCGCGCTTCTGAGGCAAGCATAATGGGGACGCCATCACGAATAGGATAGGCAAGTTTGGCTTTGAGAGAAATGAGCTCTTGTGTTTCTCGGTTGTAAGAGAGTGTGCTTCTCGTTATTGGACAAACGAGCAATTCGAGCATTTTGGGATCTGTGGTCATTTTTTTCATGTTTTGACGTTTATTAGTTTAAACGGTAATCTGTACCTGTTTGTTTCATGAGTGAGCGTTCTGTTAATGCAAGAAGAGTTTGGGCACGGCTTTCGATATCTGGAGCTTCAAGGAGAGCTTGTTTTTCTGCTGGTGTAAAGGGGATAAGAGCTGAAAAAGCATTAACCAATATAGGTGTAGGGGCTTCTATGATACTGCTCCAATTATATTCCATTTCATGTATGGTTAGATATTTTTCTACAACGTCAAGTAAGCTTTCTCGGTTAATGCTTTCTTCAACATCAAATTCTTGCAAGTCTTTTATGTTTGATTGGATGAGAGCTGTTCGATAGGATTTTGTGTTTGTCAATTCTTGTTCTAAGGTGAAGCGGCAAACACCTTGTAAGATAATGAACAGTTGTCCATTTCCTGTTTCACTGTAGTTTGTAATGCGCCCTATACAGCCTGTTTTATAAAGTTGTGTAGAGAAGCGGTCTGTATTCGATGAAAGTGGTTGAATAATGCCCAATAGACGATCGGTTACCATAACGTTTTCAATCATTTCAAGTGATTCTGGTTCAAAAATGTTGAGTGATAAAAAACCACCGGGTAGTAAGAGTGCACCTTCTAAAGGAAAAAGGGCAATTTGCTTTGGAAGATCATTTTCGCAATTGTAAGAGATATTACCAGCTTTCATGAGTATTTTGTCACCTTTGTTCGGTAGTTTTAGTCTGTAAATAGTTGCAATTTATGACACTATTGAGAAAGCAGAAAACCCACTTCTTGTGCATTAAAATCATACTTATAAAATACTTGAAGTCCTAATTCTAAAAAAGAATATGAGACCCTATCTTTAAGGTTGACTGCGCGCGAAAGAATGTTGCTTTGCGATCTTTTTAGTGTGTGACGTTTTGCATGATTTTCAAGAGGTATTTTTGTTTATAGCTTTTGATTTTTTTCTTAAATTTCCTAAAATGTGTTCCTTGCAATTTTTGTAAGGTTCAAAAGGGTGCTATTATAAATCTTTTGAAGCAGCTTATGCAAGTTTTAAAATGAGAACATTTTCATCACTTTACTAATGACAGTGTGATAAAGATAGGTTATAGATTAGAACATGCTGGAAAGAGCGTTATTGTTTCTTTCATTCTTTTGCGGGAGAGTGCAGATTGCGAGTTTTCGCATTGCCGCCGAAGGGGAAATAGCCCATAATCTCTCAGGCTTTAAGGACCGTAAAAGGAAGAAGGCAGATCTGGAAAGTCGGGAGAACCCGCGCCGAAGGTGTAAGCGAAAAATCTTTTCGCGAGTCTCTCAGGTTGATGACAGAGGGGGCAGAGACGGCCATATTCTGTGGGCGTTAGCGCAGCTTTGGAGTTATTATGGGCACAGCACAAGAAACATCTTTTTTAAAAACACTTCCTTTATATGATCTGCATGAAAAAGCAGGAGCAAAATTTGGCGCTTTTGCGGGGTGGAACATGCCCTTAACTTATCCTCTTGGCGTTTTGAAAGAGCATCTTCATACGCGTGCACATGCGGGTCTTTTTGATATTTCTCATATGAAATTGATTGCCGTTGAAGGGGCACAAGCCGTGGAATTTTTGTCCTATGCTTTTCCCATTGATGCAGCAGCTTTAAAGATTGGGCATTCACGGTATAATTATTTGCTTAATGAGCAGGCTGGTATTCTTGATGATCTTATCATTACCCGTTTGGAAGAGAGCCGTTTTATGTTGGTCGCCAATGCTGGGAATGCACAGGCTGATTTTGTAGAATTGGAAAAGCGTGCGGTTGATTTTGAATGTCAAGTGATTGCTCTTGAAAGGGTATTGCTTGCTCTTCAAGGTCCTGAAGCGGCTGCTGTTCTTGCTGATGCTGATTTACCAGGGAATGAATTGTTCTTTATGCAAGGATTCGAACCACAACAAGATTGGTTTATAACGCGTTCTGGCTATACGGGAGAGGATGGTTTTGAAATTGCTTTGCCTATAGGGCATGCGCATATGTTGGCTGAAAAATTGCTGAGTGATTCTCGTGTTGAGTGGATTGGACTTGCAGCACGCGATAGCTTGCGGTTGGAAGCAGGGCTGTGTTTGCATGGAAATGATATTACCCCTGATACGACACCTATTGATGCGGCTCTAACATGGGCTGTTCCTAAAAGTGTTCGAGAAAAAGCACAATTTTATGGTGCGAAGGCTTTTCTTGAAGCACTGCAAAAAGGACCTGCTCGTTGTCGTGTTGGATTAAAACCGCAAACGCGTCAACCTATTCGTGCTGGTGCGGTGCTTCTTGATGATCAAGGTAATGAGATTGGCATTGTAACATCAGGTGGTTTTGGTCCTTCTTTTGATGGTCCTGTCGCGATGGGTTATGTTCCTGTTGATTGTAAAGTTGAAGGGACACAAGTCTTTACAGAACTGCGAGGCAAAAAGATTGTATTATCAGTTCATTCACTTCCCTTTGTTGAACAACGTTATTTTAAAGGATGATTTTTTATGTCTAAAACTTATTTTACACAAGACCATGAATGGCTTAGCGTTGAAGGGCAAGTGGTGACTGTTGGGGTTACGCATTATGCACAAGAGCAATTAGGGGATTTGGTTTTTGTTGATTTACCACAAAGTGGAACAAAACTTTCCAAAGGAGAGGCGGCGGCTGTTGTGGAATCAGTGAAAGCGGCTTCAGATGTTTATGCTCCTCTTGATGGTGAAGTGGTCGAAATAAATGAAGCATTGGCTGATAATCCTGAATTGGTAAATCAGAAAGCCGAAACAGAAGGCTGGTTATGGAAAATGACATTGCAGGATGAGACACAACTGGAAGGGTTGTTGGATAAAGATGCTTATAAGGCTTTGATTGGATGAGTGTCATGATCGAGCGTTCTTTTTCTTCTCGACATATTGGGCTGCGACCTGATGAAACACAAAAAATGCTTGATATTTTAGAGCTTGATTGTGTTGATACACTCATTTCTCAAGCTGTTCCACGCTCTATCCATTTGGGACGTTCACTGAATCTTCCAGAGGCTGCTAGTGAAGTACAAGCCTTGGAAGAACTCTCCAAGATGATGGAGCGTAATTGTGTGCACAAAAGTTTTATTGGGCAAGGATATCATGGAACTTATGTGCCTCCGGTTATTTTACGAAATCTGTTTGAAAATCCTGCTTGGTATACTGCTTATACGCCTTATCAAGCAGAAATTAGCCAGGGTCGTTTAGAACTTTTGTTTTATTTTCAGACATTGGTGAGTGAACTCACAGGTTTGCCTGTTGCTGCTGCTTCCCTTCTTGATGAAGCAACCGCTTTAGCTGAAGCCAATGCCCTCGCTTTTCGCTTTTCCCGTGAGAAAAAGACGAAGATTTCTGTTCAGAGTCTTTTACATCCTCAGACTTTAAGTGTTGCGCAAACGCGTGCTGAAACACAAGGGATTCAGATTAGCCAAAATGGCGAAATTGCTTCTGATACAGCGGCAATTGTTTTATCTTGGCCAGATACAAAAGGTGCTTTTCATGATTACAGTGAGATCATAAAAGAGGCAAAGGAAAAAGGAGCTTTAGTTATCGTTGTGGCTGATCCTTTAGCACTTACCCTTATGGAGCCACCTGCTCAATGGGGGGCAGATATCGTTGTTGGCTCTATGCAGCGTTATGGCGTTCCGATGGGATTTGGTGGTCCACATGCTGGTTACCTTGCAGTGAGTGATGCGTTAACGCGTCTTATTCCAGGGCGTATTGTTGGTCAATCCGTGGATACGAGAGGGCGTGTTGGTTTTCGTTTAGCTTTGCAAACACGTGAACAACATATTCGACGCGATAAAGCGACGTCAAATATTTGTACAGCTCAGGCGTTGTTGGCTAATATGGCAACTGCTTATGCTGTTTGGCATGGGCCGAAAGGCTTACAAGCAATTGCGCAGCGAATTCATCATTTAACATGCCGTTTTGTTGCTGGTTTAAAGGCTGCAGGTGTTTTTTGTGAAGGAGAATCTTTTTTTGATTGCGTAAGCGTTGTTGTGAAGGGAAAAGCGCGAGAGATTGCGCATCAAGCCAAAATAGGTGGGCGCCTTATTCGTGTTCTCGATGATGACACTATTGCAATTAATTTTGATGAATTATCAACAGAAGAAGATGCTTGTGCTTTAGCGCAGCTTTTGGGGGCACAATTAGGCGATCAGGTTTCTCCTCGACTCTTTGGCAAAAAGCGGGATGCTGCTTTTCTTTCCCAGCCTTTTTTTCATGCGGTTCATTCAGAGACAGATATGATGCGCTTTTTGCGTCGCTTGGCAGATAAGGATTTGGCGCTGGATCGTGCTATGATTCCTCTTGGTTCTTGTACAATGAAGCTTAATGCGGCGGCTGAATTGATGCCTGTGAGTTGGGCTAGTATGGCCAATATACACCCTTTTGTTTCACAAGAGGATGCAGTGGGTTATTTGGAGATGATCGATCAGTTAAATGCGTGGTTGTGCGAAATTACAGGATTTGCGCAAGTTTCTTTTCAGCCAAATTCTGGTGCTCAAGGTGAATATGCGGGGCTTTTGGCTATCCGACGATATTACCAATCACGGGGAGAACATCAACGTACAGTTTGTCTTATTCCTGCATCTGCGCATGGTACCAATCCAGCTTCGGCGCATATGGCAGGTATGGAAGTCGTTGTGGTAAAATGTTTAAGCGATGGTGATGTTGATGTAGACGATCTCAAAATGAAAGCGCAATTGCATAAGGATAAATTGGCTGCTCTCATGATCACTTATCCTTCAACACATGGTGTTTATGAGGAAAGCATTAAGGAGATTTGTTCTATTATTCATGAAAATGGCGGACAAGTCTATTTCGATGGCGCTAATCTCAATGCGCTTGTGGGGCTTGCTCGTCCTGCAGATATTGGCGCTGATGTTTGTCATATGAATCTTCATAAAACATTTGCCATTCCCCACGGAGGTGGTGGTCCTGGTATGGGACCAATTGGAGTTGCAGCGCATCTCAAACCATTCTTACCAGGGCATGAACAGGATGGGACAACACATGCGGTTTCGGCAGCTCCTTATGGAAGTGCGTCTATTCTTGCGATTACATGGATGTATATTCGAATGATGGGGGCTGATGGCTTAAAATATGCAACACAAATAGCCATTTTAAATGCCAATTATATTGCTGCACGTCTTTCACCCGCTTATTCCATTCTTTATCGGGGAAAGCATGGACGTGTTGCTCATGAATGTATTGTGGATACACGTGTGTTAAAAGAGCAGTATGGGGTGAGTGTTGATGATATTGCAAAACGTCTCATTGATTATGGATTCCACGCGCCCACGATGTCATTCCCTGTTCCGGGAACTTTGATGATTGAGCCGACGGAATCAGAACCAAAAGCAGAAATTGATCGTTTCTGTGATGCTTTACTCTCTATTGCTGAAGAAGCAAAGAAAGTTGGTCGTGGGGTTTGGCCAAAAGACAATAATCCATTGGTAAATGCTCCTCATACAGTGGCAGATACTTTAGATGATGCTTGGGAACGACCCTATTCGCGACAAGAAGCTGCTTTTCCCAACAGTTCTCTTGATCCAGCCAGTAAATATTGGCCTCCTGTATCGCGTATTGATAATGTTGCTGGAGACAGAATGCTCATTTGTTCGTGTCCGCCATTGGGAAATACCTATTAAATAACAAATATGTATTTACTTTGTTTATTTACATAAACAAAAAAGCCCACACATTTTGTGTGGGTTTTTTACTTATTGATCATGTTATTATAGAGTTATTTGTCTATTTTCTAGAATTTTGCATAGTTTTTTATAACATGAGAAAAATCGAAAAAGTTGACAAAAAAACTGTGTTTTGTAGGCAATAGGCATGCTCTTCTTTGCCTTCTATCGTATGACATAGTTTTAGTGACTAGATGCATTGGTCTAGCCAGCTAATTCACGTAAACGAGAGTGAAACCTACGGGGATAGGGTCCAGTCTGTTGCATGTGTTGTGACATATTACTCTCACTAAGGTGACTACGACCGGTTGCAGAAAGAATAAAATCAATTTTAGTGCTTTTGATGATAAAGCCCCGCGAAACTCTATTGTTGCATCTTCTTAAGTCAAGAATTGCCTAAATATTTCTCTTTAATCTGCTTTTTATAACTATGACGCAAAAATATGTAAGAACACCTGTCAGAATGAGTAAATGCAAAACCAAATGTATTATGGTTGTTTTTTACAGAGTATCTTATAAAAAGCCGGCACATCTTTCCAATCAATTGTAAGTCAGTTTGTGACTTTACGATGTTGTTTTCCTAAGAGCCCGTGTGTTTTAGCTGTTGTCTGTAAATCCACATCCAATTTCAGAGAAATATAAAGCCGTAAAGGTGAAACTCAATCCTCAGTTTGTCATCTCCTTTTAATTCAGCTTTACGGCTATCAGAAGCATCTAAAGCAATGTTTTTTAATGGGTGCCCAACCTTTATGTAAAACAGAACACTCCAAAAAGAATATGCTTTGGTTGTTAATTCACGTGTTTGTTTTAAAGAGACATTTCGCTCCCAATCCCATTTCGCGACGGCGCTCGTGAATGATACAACGATAAATCTATTGAGAGCTCCCAATCTTTAGGCTCTATGAAGGAAGAAGTTGGCACTATCATACACTTTTTCAGCCGCTTAATGTTATAGCTATTGGCACTTGAGATGGTTCATAAGAGGTATTCTTTTCTTAAATCATTTTTATCTACACATAGTCCAGTTTGTGGTATGCAAGCGAATGATTTTGATTGCTTCACTATGAACAAAGCTGAAAATAAGAGAAACTTACAAGACTGGATGTTTTGTTTGATATCTAGAGAATTAATATTTTGGTTTAATTGGGCAATTAATTTTAAAAACTTTGCAATAGATTCTTTTTTGTCAATTTATGGAGAAAAGGCTAAGTTTTTGTATTTTGAGTGAAAGCTACTTCCATAAAACAGTTCATCAATTTGTCTATTTTGAGATTTCTGTGAATGTGCGGTGTCTTTTATGTGATTGATTGTTTAAAATCTTTCGTAAAAGCTCCTCAATTTTCTAAAATGATGATTTTTATCAATTTATTTTTTAAAAGAGTTTTTATGTGTAAATGTATTTATAGCGGGAGCCAAGAGATGTTAGAATTTCATTGGGAAGGGTATCGGCATCTATAGATACTTTTTCAAGTGTTTGATGGGGTCCAATGAGTTCTACCCAGTCACCTGTTTGAGGTTTTTGATCAAGATCGGTCGTATTTACAATAATGGAATCCATAGAAACCCGCCCAACCATGGGAAGTTTGTGCCCGTTGAAATAAACTGTTCCTTTATTCGAAAGAGCACGGAGCCAGCCGTCTGCGTAGCCTATAGAAATGGTTGCAAGAGTGCTTGGTCTGTTGGTTATAAAGCTTTCTCCATAACCAACAGGTTCTCCTGCATCAACAACGCGGTTTTGAATAACTTGGGCTTCAAGTTTTAAAACAGGTTTCAGAGGTGATGGGTATTTCCCTCGCGGATCAACTCCGTAAAGTGCAATGCCTGGACGAACAAGATCAAAATAAAAATCTGATCCTAGAAAGATACCTCCAGAATTAGCAAAGGAAACTTTGCAAGCAGGCAATTGCGCAAGGATGGTTTTTAAAGTAGCCAATTGTGTATAATTGGATGAATGTGTTTTGTCTTCTCCATTCGCGAGGTGACTGAGAATATATTTTATTTCTGCTTTTTCGAAAATTGTAGGGTGTTTGATGAGTTTTTGTAATTCTTTTTGATCCAGTCCTAATCGGTTCATATGGGTATCGATTTGAACAATTGCTGGAAATTTTTTATCTTTTTTTTGACAAATTTTTTGCCAATTTTCAATGGCATTCCAAGAGTTTAGAACAGGAACAATACCAGATTGTGCGACAAATTCTTCTGCTAAGTGTGGAAGTCCATTCAGAAGAGCAATCGTGACATTTGATGGTAAAATGCTTTTTAATTGGAGTGCTTCTATGATTTGGGCGACAAAAAAAGTGCGACAACCAGCTTGATAAAGGGCAGGAGCAATTTTGTGAGCTCCTAATCCATAGGCATTTGCCTTTACAACTGCTGAACATTGTGTTGGAGCTACACGTTTGGCTAAAGTGATATAATTGGAAACAATGGCACTGACATCGATGGTTGCTACAGCTACATAGAGTGATGTATTGATTTCATCATTAACGGATTTTTTCATTTTAAAAGCTTATCTGTGTTCGTGAAATACGGAGTTTTTTGGTTATTTCATTGAGGTTCTTTACGATATAGGGAAAGACACTATTTTCCATGGTCAAAATCATAAGGAGCTTATACTGAATTACACACCATTAAAGTCGTTTTTTATGTAAAATGGTACTCTGGATATAAGAGATATTTTAGTTTTATTTGTGTTATTAGCAACACGGTATCTTCTAATAATTTGTAAAACATAGACTTTTGTTTTTTACTTATTTTTCCTAGTTGAGGCATATAAAAAAATAAAACATAGTTTATTGTATTGTATCATTTTGAAGAGTGCAATATTAGGCTGTTGTTGCTGGTGCGATTGTTTGGATTAAACATTGCATGGGCTGCTTATTCAGAGAAGGTAAAATGATTAAATTAACCACTCTAAATCAATGCATTACAAGTTTTCTATCATGGGGGAAAGATCACTTATCTGTGCAATTTTGGATGTCGTCTCATGCACTTAAAGTTATTTTTGTTAAATGGAAAACAGTGTGTAAACACTTTCTGATACATTAAAAACTGTTGATTTAGAAAGCCCGTTGATTTGGATGTTGTTGGTTTTCAAGATGGATTGGGTATCCAATATTTACTTTCTATTGTTTGATTGGTTTTTAGTCAAATCAATTTTATCGCTTTATAGTGCGCGTTAGACTCTTTTATTTATGGATATTTATCGAAAGAGCAGTGTAAAAAGGTCAGTAAGGAAAAGAATAGATGTAATACCGGAAATCTTGTTGAAGATTCGTGCGGTTATCGTTCAATCAACAAAAATTTATCTCTCTTATTTAAAGGTTTTGGGTCATAAGTTTTGTTAAGCGAGAGAGTGTTATAGCGTTACAATGGAAAAATATGCATTATGTGTTAAAGGGAAAAGAGCCCCATGACTGTTTAATACTCAAAGTTTTTGTTTTTCTTTGAATGGGATTTGTATCCGCATTTTCCTCATTCGTTTAATAAAGTGTTAATCTTGAGATTTTTGTTTTAAGAAAATTGTTGGCAGATGGTTATGCAAGTACTATATCACGTCAAGGATTCAAAATTTAACGTTCAATAAAGATATGGGGAAGAGTATGAATACGTCTGCTACCAATGTTCCGTCAAACATCAGCAGCGTTGCAAATTTTTCGATTCCTGAGAATGTGTTCGCCCTTACCGTCCAAGAGGTTTGTCACTATACAGATCGGTTATTTAAATTCCGTTTGAATCGTCCGGACAGTTTTCGTTTTCGTTCGGGTGAGTTTGTTATGATCGGTTTGCCAAATGCAGAAAAGCCGGTTTATCGCGCTTATTCGATTGCAAGTCCCTTTTGGGACGAACAGCTTGAGTTTTTTTCGATAAAAGTTCCGGGGGGGCCTTTAACCGAGCATCTCCAAAAAATTAAAATTGGTGATACAGTTCTCATGCGTAAAAAATCTACAGGAACACTGGTTCTTGATGCTCTTATTCCTGGAAAACGTCTTTATCTTCTTTCAACTGGGACGGGGGTTGCTCCTTTTGCAAGTCTTATTCGTGATCCTGAAACTTATGAAAAATTTTCAGAAGTTGTCCTTATTCAAACAACGCGTGAGCAGAGTGAGTTAGTTTATGCAAAAGATCTTGTTTCCTCTTTGCAACACGATCCTCTCATTGGGGGATATGCACAACAGTTGAAATTTTATCCTATGACTACTCGTGAACCTTCTGAACATATGGGGCGTATTACGACTGTTATGGAGAGCGGGTGCTTTTTTGAAACAACGGGCCTTCCTAAAATTCATCCTGATGAAGATCGGGTGATGATTTGTGGTTCCATGGCAATGTTAAAAGATTGTGCAAGGATGTGTGAAAGTTTTGGTCTTGTTGAAGGGGCCAATAATGCTCCTGCTACTTATGTTGTAGAGCGCGCTTTTGTGGGATAATGAGTAGAAAAGTTGATGCTTTATCTTCTTTCAAACCGGTACGGTTTTTTTTCCTTTTGCAAGCTTTACTCGTGATTCTGATACTTATGAAAAATTTTCAGAAGTTGTCCTTATTTAAATAATGCGTGAGCAGAATGAGTTAATTTATGCAAAAGATCTTTTTTCCTCTTTGCAACAAGATCCACTCATTGGAGCATATGCACAACAGTTGAAATTTTATTTTATGACCATGTGCGAACTTTCTAAGCCGATGGGGCGTATTACGACTGTTATGGAGAGCGGGTGTTTTTTTGAAACAAGCGGCTTTGAAACAATAGCACTCCCCAAATTTCATCTCGATGAAGATCGGGTGATGATTTGTGGTTCTATGACAATGTTAAAAGATTGTGCAAGGATGTTTGAAAGCTTTGGTTTTGTTGAAGGGGCTGATGTTCTTGCATTTTACATTATATTGTAGAAAGAGCTTTTTTCGAGGGAGAGGGAAGTTGTGATGCAGTATATGCTAATGCAGTAATCGAATCCCAATCACTTATTGCAATAAGTTGTTGGGGCGCTATCCAAGAACCGCCAACGCAGAAGACGTTAGGCAGTTGGAGCCATTGTGTTGCACTTTTTTGTGTAATACCGCCTGTTGGGCAAAACCGGATATCAGAGAAGGGAGATGCTAAAGCTTCGATGAAGGCAATACCCCCAGCGGCTTCAGCTGGGAAAAATTTGAGATATGAATAGCCTTTGTTTAATGCTTGCATGAGTTCACTTGGGGTCATTGCAGCGGGAAGAAGGGGAATTTCACTATTTTTTGCACAATTGATTAATTCATTTGATAATCCGGGGCTTACAATAAACTTGGCTCCCGCTTGTTCGGCTTTTTCGTAATGTGTTGTGTTGAGAATTGTTCCGGCTCCAACAATTGCTTCAGGGACTTCTTGTGTAATTTTCTGAATTGCTTTGAGGGCATTTGGTGTTCGCAAGGTGATCTCAATTGTTTTTAATCCGCCTTTGACAAGAGCGCGTGTTAAGGGTACAGCACTTTGTAGATTGTCAATGAGCAAAACAGGTATAACAGTTTGTCCTTGGAGATATAGT
The DNA here is from genome assembly GCF_042193775.1 of Bartonella sp. OD88NMGDW. Classification (NCBI taxonomy): domain Bacteria; kingdom Pseudomonadati; phylum Pseudomonadota; class Alphaproteobacteria; order Hyphomicrobiales; family Bartonellaceae; genus Bartonella; species Bartonella sp. OD88NMGDW. The sequence continues at coordinate 22,798 of NZ_JBHIMA010000012.1, forward strand.
AAAAGCTTTTCTCTTTTTTGGCACATGATATTTTTTCTTCTTGGAGATGATATTATTTGTATCGTTTGATTAAGCACAATATGTTAAAGAGTACATGAATAAATCTTGAAATTGAATGAAACGCGCGTTATGGCAAAACACATGGAAAAGAATTTTAAAGTTGCTGCACTTTATTGCTTTGCAGATTTGAAGCATTATCATCAATTACAAAAACCTTTGCAGGATTTATGTCAAGCAAAGGATATCAAAGGCACTTTGCTTTTAGCACAAGAGGGAATTAATGGAACGGTTGCTGGTTCTTGTGCTGCGATTGAGGCGTTGGTGGATTTTATTACCGCTGAGCCAGCGTTTCAAAAGCCGGAGATTAAATATTCATGGGCATCAAAAATGCCTTTTCATCGCATGAAAGTGCGGTTGAAAAAAGAGATTGTGACAATGGGGGTTGAAGGGGTTGATCCACTAAAAGTTGTGGGTACTTATGTGGATCCTGAAGATTGGAATGCTCTTATTCAAGATGAAGAGACAATTTTGATCGATACACGTAATGATTATGAATATGCAATAGGGAGTTTTCAAGGAGCCATTGATCCGCAGATTAAAACATTTCGCGAATTTCCTGAATGGGTTCTCAAGCACGAAGCTGATTTAAAGAAGAAAAAGAAAATTGCTATGTTTTGTACAGGCGGTATTCGGTGTGAAAAATCAACAGCTTATGTTCGTGAGCTTGGTTATGATCAGGTGTACCATTTAAAAGGAGGTATTCTAAAATATTTAGAAAAAATTCCAAAAGAGGAAAGTTTATGGTGGGGTGAGTGTTTTGTTTTTGATGAGCGTGTTTCTGTTCAACATGGTCTTGAAGAATGTGGACGCGAATTGTGTCGCGCATGTCGTTCTCCTATCAATGCTGAAAGCAAATTATCGCCTCATTATGAGGAAGGTGTTTCCTGTGATGCTTGTTATAACACGCGTAGTGAAGCCGATAGAGAGCGTTTTCGTGAGCGCCATAGGCAGTTTCAATTGTTGAAGTTGCGTGCAATTGATTCTCATCAAGGGACGTAAGGATAGCGCAGTGTAGCGCTGTAAATTTTAGCATTTTTCTCTTAAATTTAAGAGAAAAGAGTTTTTTGATATTGGTAGAAAAATATTTTATAAGACCGGATATTATTCGGTCTTTTTGTTTATGTTAAATTATTTGATTTATAAATAATCATTATAGATCGTTTTCTCTCCTGACATTTTATAGGATTGAGTTTTTAAATACTTTTCATTTTAAAATAGAAACTCTCTTCACCAACAGTGCAGGGGAGGGAGATTTATAGCTTAAGAGAAAAGCGTATGAATAAGATGTGATTAATAAGAGGAGATGAAAAAGCAGATGCTAGGTGGGAAAAATAAAATGATAATAGGAATTTATGATTCCAGAATTTAATATAATACATTAATTTATAATGATAATTTATTTTGATTTGAATAAAAGAGTTAAATATTGTGAACTTTATTGCTTCCAGATTAGATGAGAACGAAACACGTAAAACTCATTCACTTGTACGTTGCAAATGGAAGCAACGTGTGGACAAAAATCATTTTAGAGAAGGTGTTATGAAACATTTCAATATAGGAGTTTTTGCCATATTGGGAGTTGGCAGATAGAATGGGGGCGTTTGTTTTTAATTTCATAAGTATAAAGAGGGTGAGATGTAGTTGATCTATATCATACAAGTTATATTATACGGGGAATTCTTCATGATATTTTGCTTAAGTGATGCTGTAAAATGGATGTGGAAGCAGGGATGTTTTTTTAGGATTTAAATAAGAAAGATAATGGTATTTGTTGGAGAAGGGCATCATTATCTTTAAAGATGATGGTGCTTCAGTCGTGTTACTATCCCCAGTTTTCAATTTTGCTTATCCTTGCATTTGAGAGGATGTATAAGAGGTACTCCTTTTTTCAATTGTTTTTTATTTGTGATGTGCAAAAGAATGATTTTCATTGATTCATTGTAAGAGGGGTGAAATAAGAGAATTTTATGTTGAGATTTTTGTTTAAGGGCAAAATAATAAATTATCATTATAAATTAATGTGTTGAGTAATTTATTTTGCGTTATTTTCTGCTGCGGATATTAGGAGATAGAATAGGGCAAAGAAACGAGGGGCTTTAAAAGCAAGACAGTGATTTATGTTGCACGGATGATGTAAGGGGTGTGATCTCATGAAAGCGGATGGATAGCTTTGTCTGGTGGAGGAGAGTGTTGTTTTTTCGCATCATTTTATCTTTAAGAATTAAAAAATGTTTAAAATTAAAAAAATGATTGAAATGAGCAAGAATTCGTTTTATAGGACTCCTTGCCCAAAGTCGCACGTGCCTGTGGGTGTCCGCTGGTTCTCAAATGGTGAGATTAACCGGTACGGTACCTGGAACTAACCGCTCCAGTCATTCTTACAGCCAATTGCAAGAATGAGGACATCTTGAAGCAACGACGGTGCGGGCCTTTCTGGTGTCTTCCAGCTTTTAAATGCTGGGATAACTATAGAGGCACACCTCATTGCCTTCAGTGCGGAAGTGGTTTTCTCAACTCCAATCAAAAAGGCAGATAAAATAGAATAACGCGGTTTCGCGCTGTTCTTTCGCTGCATGCAATGCTAATTTCTGGTTTTTTGTAATCAGAATGGGGATGGTTGTTGTGTGTTTTTTGTCCTTTAGCTTTTGGCAGCTTTGGCTGTCCAAGCATAGAGTGGGGGAGTTTTCCCTCAAGGAGAATTGCAGATGGCAACGCAACGTATTCGCGATTTTCTTGCAACACATCGTTCTGAAGGTCCATGCTTAATTGTTGACCTTGATGTTGTTCGTGACAACTATTTAAATTTTGAAAAAGCTCTGCCTCAGTCTCGTATTTTTTACGCAATAAAGGCCAATCCAGCTCCTGAAATCTTGCGTTTGCTGAGTTCTTTAGGATCTTCTTTTGATGCGGCGTCTGTTGCAGAAATTGAAATGGCTTTAAAAGCAGGAGCAACGTCAGAGCGTATTTCTTTTGGGAATACGATTAAAAAAGAGCGTGATATTGCACGAGCATATGCATTGGGAGTTTCACTTTATGCCGTTGATTGTGTTGAAGAAGTAGAAAAAATTGCGCGTGTTGCTCCAGGAGCACGTGTTTTTTGCCGTGTTCTTACTGATGGAAAAGGTGCAGAGTGGCCATTGTCACGCAAATTCGGTTGTGTTCCAGATATGGCGGTTGATGTTCTAAGACGGGCACACCAATTAGGTTTACAAGCCTATGGTGTTTCTTTTCATGTTGGGTCTCAGCAGGTTGATTTGAGTGCGTGGGATCGTGCTTTATCGGATGCTGCTACAGTTTTTAAGCGTTTGGAACAAGAAGGTATTTCGCTGAGGTTGGTGAATATGGGGGGCGGTTTTCCAACGCGTTATTTGAAAGATGTCCCTACAGAACAAGCTTATGGTACAGCAGTTTTTGATTCATTGAAAAAGCATTTTGGTAATCGTATTCCTGAGACGATTATTGAGCCTGGGCGTGCGATGGTTGGCAATGCTGGTGTTATTCGTACAGAAGTTGTTCTAATATCCAAAAAAGCTGATAACGATAATGTACGATGGGTTTATCTTGATATTGGAAAATTTAATGGTCTTGCTGAGACTATGGATGAAGCCATTCGTTATCCTATTGAGACACCTCATGATGATAAGGTTATGGAGCCTTGTATTTTGGCTGGACCAACATGCGATTCCGCAGATGTTCTTTATGAAAAAACACCTTATCCGCTTCCTCTATCCCTAACGATAGGAGATGAAATATTGATTCATGGAACGGGGGCTTACACAACAACTTATGCATCGGTTGCTTTTAATGGTTTTGAGCCTTTACGATCATATGTGATCTGACATTTCCTTTTAACTATAGGTTTTTTGGATTTTTTGCTATGCTCGTCATGGCGCTATAAGAGGGCGGTTATAGAGATGAACATGATGAATTTTCAAACAAAAGATGGGGCATGTTTTACACTTTCATTGGAGCAAGAAGCCGATAAGCCTTATCGAGAAATTTTGCTTGATTCAACGATGGGGTATGGACGTAAACGTAAATCATCAGAGGCTTTACGTCGTGGGCGGTTAGCTGCTCAAGGGCTTTCTTTTGTGGTTAAAAATGCGCTTGGAGAGCTTGTGGGAAGTGTCCGTCTTTGGCATGTTTCTTTTTCTAAAGGAAAAAATAAAACACAACATGCTTTACTTTTGGGCCCCTTGGCTGTTGCATCTGAATGTGCTGGTATGGGAATAGGATCAATCTTAGTCCGCCATGTAATTGAAACAGCAAAAAAATTAGGATATGGCGCCATTTTGCTGGTAGGGGATTTTGAATTTTATCAACGTTTTGGCTTTTCAAATAGTTTAACAGAAAATTTGGCAATGCCTGGTCCTTATGAAAAGCATCGCTTTCAAGCGTTGGAACTGATACCACATTATCTTTCTGGGTGTTATGGCACTTTAGTTCCTAGTGGAGAACGAGAAGTTTCAAATGGTTTTCAGCATCATAAAGTGGCTTGAGGATAGTGTTTATTTTGTTTTTTAACAGCTGGCATTGAGGAGAGCATACTGTTTTGGCGAGTGCCAAAGCATTTAGCGGTACAAAGTTTTTGGGGAGTTGTATTGCGATTTTATTATATGACTTTTTCTTTATGTGGCTGATTTCTTATTTTTGATAATTTCAGTTAAGTGACTAGGAATATATTTAAAGCTCATTTTTGGGGAATAGCGTCCTATTTTATAATATTAAAGGAACTGGATTTTTGAGTGGTCTTGTATTCTTTTAAAGCCGGTATCATCATGCAGTTTTCCAGTTTTCAATATCGTTGGTAGATCTTGCATCAAAACGGTTGGATATTTTACTTTTTTCTTAAACAGTTTTTATCTCTTTGCTTTTTATGTAAAAGGGAATAGTTGCAATTGGCATGAGAGTATCTCATACAAAATGATTTTCTCATGTAAAATTTCGCATTCAGAATCAAAAAATGTTACCCTACACATTATAAGGGAAATAGGTGTGTGAATAAAAATCACAAGAATCATCAATCTTTTATGAATATTCGTGTGAGAATCAAAAGAGTGAAGGACAAAGAATCTTACAGAATAGTTTTTATGAAGATAGTAGCGTAAAAAGGGGGGGTAAATAGATGAGAGATTTAATGACAGGCGCAAATATTGTTTTAACGTTTTTTTCTCTATGGTGATAAATCAGAAATCTTATAGAAATAGCTGCTTTATCTTTATGGTGTGGAGCACTTTAGATAAGCTCTTTATTTATTATCATCTAAGATAATTTTTGTATGCGAGAAGTTATTTTTAAATGCGTAAAGAGCCCGCATTGAACTGAATTTTTATCAGAAGAATCATTTAGAATCACAAGTTGATTTATACTGTCTCTTGAAAAGAGATAAAGTACATAGGAAGCTCTAAAGTCATAAGGATGAAAAATATTTCTCAATTTTAATTAAGTTTAGTGATTTGGTGGTGAATCCATGAGAGGTGGTATTTTTTTAAGAAAAATGGTCATAACTGTCAAAGTACCAAAGATAATGGTTATGATAAAGAAAATATCACTAAAAGCCATAATCGTTGCTTGTATGCGTACCATACCAAACAATTGAGAAAGAGCCAGAGTATAGGAATCAAAGGTTTCTGTTTTGAAAAACAAAGTAAGCTTTGAAAGCATTTCTGTTGCTTGTCTGTTTCCGTGGTTAAGCGTTTCAGCTATTCGTTCATAATGGAAGTCTGTGCGTTTTGTCATGAGAGTGCTGATAATGGCAAGCCCTACAGCACCACCTAGATTCCGTGTGAGATTAAAGAGTCCAGAAGCATTTTGCATTCGTTCTGGCGGGAGTGTTCCCAAGGCAATATTATTAATAGGAACCATACACAACATCACAGAAGCACCACGGAAAACTTGCGGCCAAAAGAGTTGCAAAAAATCCCAGTTATCTGTGATAGAGCTCGCCATCCAAGTGCCTACTGCAAAACCCAAAAGTCCTATTGCCATCATTAAACGTGCATCCATTCGTGCTGAAAGAAATCCAGCAAGCGGAGCAGTTAATAACATGGCGAATCCTGAAAGAAACAATGTTTCTCCAATCATGAGCGCATCATAATGGCGGATTTGGCTTAAATAGACAGGATAAAGATATGTAAGTCCATAAAGACCTATTCCTAGTGCAAAGGAAAAAATGGATGCAGCAGAAAAATTAAAATTAGAAAAAGTAGAGAGATCTACAATGGGTTCTTTTGCTGTAAAAGCACGCCAGAAGAATAAGGCTGCAGCAAGAATCATAATAATGAACAAATCCCGAATCAGCCTATCACTCAGCCAATCATGACGTGCTCCTTCTTCTAGAACATACTCTAAAGTTCCCAAGAAAGTAGCCATAGAAATGAGTCCTAACCAATCAAATTTCTTCATTAAAGAGGGATCAGCTTTATCAAAATCAATTAATTTCCAAGCGAGAATTGATATGATAATCCCGAAGGGTACATTGATGAGAAAGAGCCAATGCCATGATGAGAGATGACAAATGTAACCTCCCACGGTTGGACCAATGGTGGGGGCTAATGTTGCGACCAGTCCGACGATAGGGGTAACAATGGGACGTTTGGAAGGAGGAAAAAGGACATAGGAGGCAACAAAAACACTAGGGATAATTCCACCACCAATAAAACCTTGTAGTGCGCGATATAAAATCATCTCTCCGATAGATGTTGCCGTTGCACAAAGAACAGAAGTAATCGTAAAACCGATAGCTGATAAGGTAAAGAAAACACGTGTTGAAAGCAATCGTCCTAAAAATCCAGAAAGCGGCAACATGATGACTTCAGCGATAAGGTAGGAGGTTTGAACCCATGAAATTTCTTCAGAGCTTGCTGCAAGCCCCGCTTGAATTTCAGCTAAAGAAGAGGAAACGATTTGGATATCTAAGATTGCCATAAACATGCCAAAAGACATAGCAATAAAAACTACAATTTTGTGCAATCCAATGCTTTCTTGAGACTGTATGGGCTCTGGTATGGAAGATGTCATCGTAAGATCTTCTACTTTTTTGTTATAAGAGACTTTTATCTTGTGGCTTTGTACGTGTGTCAACTTTCACTGAAACACTCATTCCTGCTCGGATATGTCCGTTTTTTAAGACTTCTTCTGGAATAGAAATACGTACGGGAATGCGCTGGACAATCTTTGTAAAGTTACCAGTAGCATTTTGTGGAGGCAAAAGAGAAAAAACAGCGCCTGTTGCGGGCGAAATAGAAAGCACTTTTCCTGTAAAAAACTCCTTTTTGAAGGCATCAATAGCAATATAAGCCTTTTGTCCTGGGTGAATATTTTGCAACTGTGTTTCTTTATAGTTTGCTTCAATATAAAGTGCATGTATGGGGACTAACGCCGCAAGACGTTGGCCATTTACAACAAAATCTCCCGTTTTTGCTGTTAAATTTCCTATAACTCCATCAAATGGCGCTCGTATAATGGTCGAATCAAGATCACGTTGTGCTTTTTCACGCGAGAGTTCTAAACTCTTTGTTTGGCTTTCTATTTCACTTCGTTGCGCTTCTAGCACTCGGATATTTGCACGTGCTGCAGCTATTTGTGCATCCGCTCTGTTAACATTCGCAATGGCTTGTTCATAAGCTGATTTGGCATCATCAACATCGGATTGAGGAGCATAACGATTTTTTTTCAGTTCTGTTACACGTTTTAAGCTGAGTTGTGCATTGGTTGCTATGGCTGAAGCAGCGGCTTTTTGTGCTTTTGCATCATCTAAAGCACTACGAGCGGCTGTGATTTGTGCATCAATGCGTAGAAGTGTTTTTTTCTGTGTGTTAAGATGCGCTTCTGTTTGATCCAAGGCTATTTGATAATCACCATTGTCTAGGTAAAATAAAACATCGTCCTTTTTTACAACTTGGTTGGCTTTAATGGCAATTTTTTCAATATATCCATTTAATTTAGTCGCAATAGCTGCTATATCTCCTTGCACATAGGCATCTTCAGTAGCGAGTATATAACGCCATTGCGTTACCCACTTATAGCTAAACCAAATAACAAAAAGTGCAAAGATAATAAGAAGAGCCTTGATTGCTTTCTTTTGTTGCGTTTTATTGAAATTTTTGGTCGAAAAAATTGTCTCAGCTACGGACATGATTTTATACTTTCAATATTTATGTTCCACTGAGTATAATAAACCTATCGCTATAGACTAGGGTGATATACATGCAAGGACGATAAGAGCTTTTCAAACAATAAGATAATTTCCGAAACATAATGCTAAAAATATGAACTTGCAAGTTCAAGGTCTTATTTTGTTACGCATTTTTTACAAAGACCTCGTACTTCTAGGGTGCTTTTGTGGGCTTGGAAGTCAACAGCTTGAACCATCTGTTTTAAACTCGATACAATCGTTTGATTTTGTATTTCATTGACTGTACCACAGTTTTCGCAAATTATAAACGTTGTAAGTTCATGTTGACAGTTTTCAGGGTGTAAACAGACCATAAAGGCATTTACACTTTCAAGACGATGAATACACTTTAACTGTACGAGTTTTTCTAACGCACGATAAACTTGGAGAGGTGCACGAAAGCCTTCTTCGCGTAAGTGATTGAGAATCGCATAAGCACTTAAAGGCCCTTTTGCATTTTTTAAAGTGTTTAAAACCAATGTTTGGTTACGCGTCAGTTTAGATGACATTGACATCTTCCTTTTGCTCTCATGGCAAAGCATAAAGCGTGTAAGAGGTTTATGCAATGGTGATTATAGAATATGTACTCTATCTTTAGCCTTTTACATGACATCATTGTGATATGTAAGAAAAGTTGCAATCGTTGTGAGGGGAGGGGTATTATAATCTGAAAGCCGCTGTTATCTAGTAAGGAACTTTTATACGCTTTTTATTTTAGTGTAATGTATTGAAATACAACCAGATGTTTATGTTATTTTATTTTAAAAAAAGTAAAAAATGATA
>NZ_JBHIMA010000081.1:0-672 GCF_042193775.1 Bartonella sp. OD88NMGDW
ATGGAACAAAGAACAGCAGAATGGTTTCAAGCGCGCTTGGGTAAAGTCACCGCATCAAACATTTACAGCGTACTCAGTAAAACTACAAAAGGATTGCCTACGAGCAAATATGAAGACTACAAAATCAAACTCATAACAGAGCGCTTAACAGGCGAAACAAGCCCCTATTATGAAACTGAAGATATGAGATGGGGTATCGAACACGAAGATGATGCCTTGAGAGAATATGGCTTCATTTATGATGCCGATATAACAAAATGCGGCTTTATCCAACACCCCACAATAGAAATGGCGGGGGCTAGCCCCGATGGTCTCATTGGAGAAGACGGTTTAATCGAAGTTAAATGCCCGAGATCAGTAACACATATGCGCTTTTGTATAGGTGACGAAATCAAACCAGAATATCACGCACAAATGCAATTCCAAATGGCTTGTACAGAACGAAAATGGTGTGATTTCGTAAGCTATGACCCACGTTTTACGGGGGAATTCTTTCACTTACGCATGAAAGTCAAGCGTGTTCTCCGTGATGATCAACAAATTGAACAGATCAATCAAGCTGTTGAAACCTTTTTAGCAGAGATAGAACGAGAGATAAAACAACTCTCAACAAAAGCTGCTTAACCTTATGGGGGTGTTTTGTTCCCCGCATATCTACAAGCACCCCCACCC
>NZ_JBHIMA010000013.1:0-18882 GCF_042193775.1 Bartonella sp. OD88NMGDW
TAAAACAACTCTCAACAAAAGCTGCTTAACCTTATGGGGGTGTTTTGTTCCCCGCATATCTACAAGCACCCCCACCCATTTATTAAGGAAATTAAACGTGTGTAACATCAAACATATTATCATACAGCCTGCTAAAGATGAGGAATTTTGTTTTTTTACCATTGGCTATGAAGGTAGGTCCCTTGAGAATTATCTTAGTTGTCTCATAGAAAACAATATCAAAACTTTATGTGATGTTCGTAAAAATCCAATAAGTAGAAAACACGGATTTTCAAAAAGACAATTAGAGCAAGCTGTAAGCAACATTGATATTGAATATATGCATATGCCTGAACTTGGAATTGCCTCTGAAAAACGAAGAAATTTGAAAACACAAAAAGATTATGACCGCCTTTTTAAAAATTATCGAAATACAACTCTCAAGAATAATTCTTGTGCAATAAACAAATTATATCAAATGTTTTTAAACAAAAAGCGCGTTGCAATCACCTGTTTTGAAGCCAATGTATGCATGTGTCATAGAGGACAACTCGCATTAGCTCTTACTCAATTGCCTGATTGGAAATATGAAATTAAGCACATCTAAAAAATAAACTTACAGATTTTTTACATATGGGGGTGCTTCTCTTCACAAATGCCTCCAAGCACCCCCACCCTTCTTAACACTTTCAAGTAATGCGTGATTCACGCCACACGTGAATTGCATCTCAATGTAAGGAGAAAAGATATGGCGCCTCGTCCAGCTGCTATAACGCAACCAGCCATTGCACGCGCTTTAAGAGAAGCTAAAAAACAAGGTTGTGAACTCGTAGAAATCAAACCTACCGGTGAACTGCTTATCTATCTTAAATCCGATATTCCAATACCAAATTCAGTTAACCACCCAGACAAACTTTTAGATTTGTCAAAGAATGAATATTACGAAACCGCACTCTCTAAGATGTAAAATACCATGCCTAAACCACGTCCTCCTCATCTCGTTAAACAAATTACTCAACATGGCAAAATTGTATGGTATGTACGTATTGGTCATGGCAAACGCATTAGAATACGCGGTACCTATGGAACGCAAGAGTTTGTTGACAACTACAAAAGCGCACTTGCCGAGTTACAAGGACTTATACTTCCTAAATCAAAAACCGGTAAACTTGTTGAAGGTTCATTTGCATGGCTGCTTAAACAATACTTTAACAGCTCTAATTGGCATAGCTACTCTAATACTACAAAGAAACAAAAAGAATACATTCTTATGAAGATATGCGACTCCATAGGAAATATTCCATACCAAGCAATTGAAAAGAAACATATCATAGCCGGTGTTGAACGGCGCAAAGAAACACCAGCAATGGCTAGAAACTTTCTGAAAGCCCTTAATGGACTTTTTAATTGGGCAATTGATCAAGGTCTTTTGGAAAATAATCCAACTTTAGGCGTCAAAAAACCTCCTCTTAAAAATAAAAGCGGCTTTCCTGTTTGGACAGAAGAAGATGTTGAGAAATATTATCAAAGATGGTCCCATGGTACCCATGAACGCGTTTGGATTGATATTCTTCTGTATACGGGCTTACGTCGTGGTGATGCGGTTCGCATTGGCTGGAAAGATGTCAAAGACAATATTATTCATCTCAAAACAGAGAAAAGTAAATTCCAAACAGATGTCTTTCTACCTATTTTACCGGAATTAGCCAAAACGCTTGAAGCTGGTCCTATTGGAACAGAAACTTTCATCTGTAGTAAAACTAATCAAAAACTCTCCAAAGAAAGCTTTGGCGATACATTTAGAGACGCTTGTAATGCTGCTGGAATTAAAAAATCGGCGCATGGATTAAGAAAATTAGCAGCAACACGCGCAGCTAACTCTGGTGCAACAGTATCACAACTCAAAGCAATTTTTGGCTGGACAAATGATGCTATGGCATCTCTTTACACAAAGAGCGCAGACCGTAAAAGGTTAGCTATAGAGGCGATAAAAAAGCTTCAAAAAGATGAGGGATAGAGGCAAAAAAACTCAATAGAATCAAGATTCACCTATTCCCCCATATTAGACATAACTATTTTATTTTACTTGCTTTTTATATACCATTCACGGACACCACCGTGAAATGAGTTTGGGAGCGTTGAGAGATATTTTTTTAAAACAAACTCATGAATGAGTAACACGATAATGTTCTATCGCATGCATTCTATTCTCATGAGAATTTTGATAAATATTTTTAATGTATACGTTATTATTTATTTTAGTTTTTTTGACGGTACAGAATTTATAAATAAAAAAGATATTCCCAATATATCTCTTAATTATTGTAAATTAGCATTTCTTTTTAAGGTATTTTTTACCATACTAGGTGCCCAAAAATCTTTACTTCCAAAAAATTAAAATCTTTAAAATTCTCTCTCCTCATCATAATTATTCAGATTTAAAACAAATTTTCCTTGGATACTCAGGCATAATCTTCCATTACTTAAAAGATATGGCTATGGAAACTTTAAAAAGCCATAAAACCCAGCTAAAAAATAATGGCAGATTGATCACTAATTTTACTTTACGCTTTTTTACTTTTTCTAAATTAGACTTTTTCCCATTTTAGATACAAATCAGATAGATACTAACAATACTCTCCCTCCAAGCCTTCATGCCGAAGCTATTATTCGTTAAGAAAACACTGAATCATCTCGAATTTATTTCAAGCTGCTGCTGCATTAAAGTGGAATTTTAATTTATAAGTAACAAAAAGCACAAGCTTTATCAGGAAATACGATCCCCCTCCAAAAAGTCCAGTTATGGATTGAAAGATGCTCCAGCTCCTAACAAGATATTGTATTAACTGCAAGACCACCTTTACTTGTCTCTTTATAGCGTTCACTCATATCATGACCAGTCTGGCGCATTGTTTCTATACAAGCATCAAGAGAAACAAAATGATCTCCATTACCATATAACGCAAGAGAAGAAGCCGTTACCGCCTTAACAGCTCCCATTGCATTACGCTCAATACAAGGAACTTGTACAAGACCTGCAACAGGATCACATGTCATTCCCAAATGATGTTCAAGCGCAATTTCTGCCGCATTTTCAATTTGAGCTGGTGTTCCACCTAACGCTGCGGTCAACCCTGCTGCGGCCATTGAAGATGCCGTTCCAACTTCACCTTGACACCCAACTTCTGCACCAGAAATAGAGGCATTATGTTTGATAACACCGCCTATAGCTGCTGCCGTTAATAGAAAATTATGTATTCCCTCTCGATCTGAATCATCATTAAATTGAAGATAATAACGCAAAACTGCTGGGATAACACCGGCTGCCCCATTTGTTGGGGCTGTAACAACACGACCACCTGCTGCATTTTCCTCATTGACTGCTATGGCATATACCGAAAGCCAATCATTTGCCCAAAGTGGATAATTGTGATTTTTCTTTTGATTTTTCAAAAGCGTTTCATGCAGCTTTTTAGCACGCCTTAGAACACGCAATCCACCAGGCAACTCACCTTCTTGTGAAAGACCTCTATCAATGCAATTTGTCATCGCTGAAAAAATTTCATCAAGCCCTGTATCAAGAGAAGAACGCTCTATCTTTGTTTCTTCATTTAAGCGCTTCATTTCAGCAATTGAAAGTCCTGATTTTTCTGCCATTGATAACATTGTACAAGCAGAATCAAATGGATATGGCACCTCAAATGCTTCTGGTTGTATATTATCATTTATATGGCTTAATTCATCCTCAGTCACAACAAAGCCACCACCGATAGAATAATAAATCTGCCGCAACAGAACATTCCCATCAGTATTAAGTCCTTCAAAGGCCAGTCCATTTGTATGTCCAGGGAGGATTTGCTTTCGTTCAAAAATAAGATCATGCTGCACATCAAACTGATAAGCGGGATGGCCTTCTGGTTGCACTTTTTTTTCACGTATAACTTTTTCTAACAACCCCCCCATGCTATCAGGATCAACAGTAGAAGCTTTTTCTCCTAAAAGTCCTAATATGATAGCCCTATCTGTTGCATGACCAATACCCGTGAAAGCTAAAGAACCATAAAGATAAACACGTATACGAGAAACTTGAATATCAGACGACTGAGAAAAATCTCCTATCTTTTGCAAAAACATATTAGCAGCTGTCATCGGCCCCATCGTATGTGAGCTGGAAGGACCAATCCCAATTTTAAAAAGTTCAAAAACAGATAGAAACACGTATCACCTCAAAACTATAGTACAGCTTGAGCATATATGCTTTTTCATAACGTTTGTCCCGTTTAAAATCAAATTGCGAGATAAACTAAAAAAATGACAGCAATAAACACGAATGTCGCTCGTCTTGCTACCACCCAGCACTTTCTCTCTATAGTGTTTTCCATTAAGCCAACCTTCAAAAAACGGACAATGCCCCTAGAGTCACCGCTCTTAATGTTTCAAATTTAGTAAAATAAGTGTTAATACGCAATATTAAAATTCAATAAGGATGCGAAATTCTTATCGGAAATATTTTTCATAATGCACCGAGTTCTTCAAAACGTATGCTTAATTATATAAAATATTTTATGGGTATGTTTCAATGAAACGTACAAAGTTTTCTAACGATTCTCGTTCTGTCTCAAAATTGTTTTCTGGAGCACTCATATCGCGATAACCAAGTGCCATACCACAGATAATATGGCGATCAGAAGGAATAGATAAAAGCGTACGAATCTGTTTATGATAATCAGCAAAAGCAGCTTGAGGGCAGGTATCTAATCCAAATCCACGTGCAGCTAACATAATGGTCTGCATAAACATACCCAAATCAAGCCAACTCCCCATTTCCATGTCGTGATCCATTGTAAATAAGAGTCCTACAGGTGCATCAAAAAATAAAAAATTTCGCGCCTTTTGATGAAGTATTTTTTCTTCATCACCTTTTTGAATTCCAAGACTCTGATAAAGATCCAAACCAACTTTTCGACGTCTTGAAATATAAGGCTCACGCCACTGATGTGGATAATAACTATATTCACGCTCTCCTTTTACACCTGAAAGAACAAGTTGTGAAAGCTCTTGCCCTACTTTCTGTAATACACTTCCTGTAAGCACAATCACTTGCCATGGCTGAATATTTGTTCCAGATGGTGCACGTGCTGCAAGTTTTAAGATTTCTTTGATTGTTTCCAAACTAACTGGCTGATCAGTAAAAGCGCGAATTGACTTTCGTGACAAAATAGATTGAAAAACACTCATAGGAGAAACTGCCATTGTTTTTACTTTCTTTATGAAAAATAATTTTTTTGCTTATCAAGGACAATATACTGCGAAAATACCTTCGCAGCTTTTTTCGAACACTCTATTTCTTTAAATAACTCACACATTTCACGTAGTGTTAAAGATTCCCCTTAGAGATAGTATAACCTATCTCTTTTAATAGAAAGAAAATTGTCTAAAAGCAGATGAAATAAATTTTATAATCAATGATTAACCCCCAACTCCGCTAAGCTCTCAAAAAAACTCTCCTCAATTCGTTCCAAATCCTGTAGAAGATCATCAATATCATGCTGCATCTGCTTTAAATCAGCTCGTTTTTTATGAATTCCTGCAATTAACTTCTTAAGCTTTTTCTCATCATCAGGTGGTTTTTCAACCATTGTCAACATATCAGATATTTCAGACAACGAAAATTTAACTCTTTTAGCACGCAGTATTTGTTTTAACTTATGACGATCCGTTTGTGTATAAAGCCGTGTATTTCCACGCCGAAAAGGAATTAGAAGCCCCTCTTCTTCATAATAACGCAAAGTCCGAGCTGTTATTGAAAACTCACGTGTTAATTTTCCAATTGAATAATATTCGTACATTTTTTCATTCTGTCTTCATAGATCACATTGTGATAAGAAATATGTCTATTTTTTATAATACTTAGTGAGTAACGTAATCTCTACTCTCCTACATTCTAATTTAGAAGAAGATACATTCTTGTCATACAAGTATTGTATAGTAGAGGATCAATTATTTTTTAGATTACAGAAAAGACTATCGATCTTTCATTATAAGTCCTTTAAAATCTTTATAGAAGATATCAATCAACAATTTTCCTAAAATTCAAAATCAATCATTATTTTATTTGTAGATAATCAACTATTTTCCTTGAACATGGCTTTTGAGTTTCAAATAATTACAAAACAATAAGCTAGTAAAGATGTTAAAAATAACTATCGCCTTATAATTTTTGATATTTTTTAGGAAAAGATGCAACTTCTGCATTTCGAGATAAAAAAACGTCTGAATATAAAGTTCAGACGTTTTTTTATTATGTGATGTTATATTTAAATTACTCAGCAACGGCGCCGGTTGTCATATTTGTCAACATAGCCTTAGCCACTTCGTTATTACTAGACTTACGCTGCTCATCTACAATCAAATCATCACGAACGGCAGCAATACGACGGATTTGAGAAATCGTACCACCCGTACCTGCTGGAATAAGACGACCGACAATAACGTTCTCTTTAAGTCCTTGCAAAGTATCAATTTTACCAGAAACTGCTGCTTCAGTAAGAACACGTGTTGTTTCCTGAAACGATGCCGCCGAAATGAAAGAAGGCGTTTGAAGAGAAGCTTTTGTAATTCCAAGAAGAATGGGATTACCAGATGCAGGTTTCTTCCCTTCTGCAATCAAATTATCATTGATTTCATCAAGTTCAATACGATCAACATTATCACCTGAAATATAACCAGAATCTCCAGATTCAGTAATTTCAACTTTTTGCAACATTTGACGAACAATCACTTCAATGTGCTTGTCATTAATAAGAACTCCCTGCAAACGATAAACCTCCTGAATCTCATTAACAAGATAAGATGCCAAAGCTTCAACCCCCTTAATCGCCAATATATCATGAGGTGCTGGATTACCATCAAGGATATAATCTCCCTTTTCAATTTGATCACCTTCTTGGAAGTGAAACAACTTACCTTTTGGAATCAAATATTCTACTGCCTCAAGAGTTTCATCATTTGGTTCAATAATGATACGACGTTTATTCTTATAACCACGGCCGAATCGAATCGTGCCACTTACTTCAGCAATAATCGCATGATCCTTTGGACGACGCGCTTCAAAAAGCTCAGCCACACGTGGTAAACCACCCGTAATATCTTTCGTCTTGGCACTTTCCATCGGCAAACGAGCAATAACATCACCAGCCTTAACATGAGCACCAAGCTCAACAGAAAGAATAGTTTCCACTGACATCATATAACGGGCTTCACCTCCCTTATACAATTTAGCAATGGATTCACCTTCTTTATCTGCGTGGATAATAATGGCTGGTTTAAGATCCGCACCACGTGGATTAGCGCGCCAATCAATCACCAAACGCTTCGTAATACCCGTAGATTCATCAGCTGTTTCAGTGACAGATAAACCATCAATCATATCTTCAAAACCCACATAGCCTTCAACTTCCGTTAAAATTGGACGTGTGTAAGGATCCCATTCTGCTATACGTTGGCCACGTTTAACCACATCACCATCATCAACAAAAATATGGGCACCATAGCTAACACGGTGTACAACGCGCTCTTTTCCTAACTCATCCTTGATAAGGATAGCCATATTACGCCCCATAACAACCAAATGGCCTTCAGAGTTACGAACCACATTACGATTACGAATCTCCACCTTACCTTCATAAGATGCCTCTAAATACGATGAATCAACAACCTGCGCAGTCCCTCCTAAGTGGAAAGTACGCATAGTAAGCTGTGTTCCCGGCTCACCAATGGATTGAGCAGCAATAACACCAACGGCTTCTCCCTGATTAACAGGTGTTCCACGCGCCAAATCACGACCATAGCATTTTGCACAAACACCAAGACGTGTTTCACATGTTAAAGCAGAACGAATTTGAACAGATTGAATTCCAGCTTCTTCAATCTTCGCGACATCAGCTTCCTCAATCATCGCTCCACCTTCAAGGATAACCTCTCCAGAGACAGGATGTAGAATATCAACAAGCGCTGTACGACCAAGAATCCTTTGCCCAAGTGAGGCAACAATTTGTCCTGCATCAACAATTGGCTGCATGGTAAGCCCTTTTGCGGTACCACAATCAACTGCCGAAATAATAGCATCCTGTGCAACATCAACAAGACGCCGTGTTAAATAACCAGAGTTCGCCGTCTTTAACGCAGTATCAGCAAGTCCTTTACGTGCACCATGCGTGGAATTGAAGTATTCATTAACAGTTAGACCTTCTTTAAAATTTGAAATAATGGGGGTTTCAATAATTTCACCCGATGGTTTTGCCATTAATCCACGCATACCAGCCAATTGTCTCATCTGGTTAGCAGAACCACGTGCTCCAGAATGCGACATCATATAGATCGAATTCATCGGCCGTTGACGACCTGTTTTAGGATCAAAATCGACGGCTTGAATACGTTTCATCATTTCATCTGCAACGCGATCTGTACATTTACCCCAAGCATCTACAACCTTATTGTATTTTTCACCTTGTGTAATCAAACCATCATTATATTGCTGTTCGTACTCCTTAGCCAAAGCTTCTGTCTCTGCAACTAAACGCGACTTACTATCAGGAATAACCATATCATCCTTACCGAATGAAATTCCTGCACGACAAGCATAAGAAAAGCCAAGCTGCATAATACGGTCACAAAAAATAACCGTCTCTTTTTGTCCACAGTGCCGATAAACATGATCAATCATTTTAGAAATGTTCTTTTTCGTCATTTCTTGATTGACAATATCAAATGAGATATCCGAATTCCTTGGCAAAAGCTCACCGATAATCAAACGACCAGGTGTTGTATCATAAAGTTTAGAAACTTCTTTTCCATCCTTCCCCATATTCTTAACACGGCCTTTAATCTTCGTATGAAGCGTTACAACCTTATTTTCCAAGGCATAATGAAGCTCACCTATGTCAGAAAAAGCCATTCCTTCACCTGGTTCTTTTTCAGAAACAATTGAAAGATAATAAAGACCAAGAACCATATCCTGTGAGGGAACAATAATTGGGGCACCATTGGCCGGATGAAGAATATTATTGGTAGACATCATCAAAACACGGGCTTCAAGCTGTGCTTCAAGAGAAAGCGGAACGTGAACCGCCATCTGATCTCCATCAAAATCCGCATTAAAAGCAGTACACACCAGTGGATGAAGTTGAATAGCTTTGCCTTCAATTAAAATAGGTTCAAAAGCCTGAATCCCCAAACGGTGCAATGTTGGCGCACGGTTGAGTAAAACAGGGTGTTCACGAATAACCTCATCCAAGATATCCCAAACTTCCGGATGTTCTTTTTCAACAAGCTTCTTTGCCTGCTTTACCGTTGATGAATAGCCTTTTGCATCAAGCCGCGCATAAATAAAAGGCTTAAACAATTCAAGAGCCATTTTTTTCGGAAGACCGCATTGATGCAATTTTAATTCAGGTCCCGTCACGATAACAGAACGCCCTGAGTAATCAACACGCTTCCCAAGTAAGTTCTGACGAAAACGTCCTTGCTTGCCCTTCAACATATCTGATAGAGACTTGAGAGGACGTTTATTGGCTCCAGTAATCACACGCCCACGCCGTCCATTATCAAACAATGCATCAACAGCTTCTTGTACCATACGCTTTTCATTGCGCACGATAATTCCAGGAGCACGCAATTCAATCAGCCGTTTCAAGCGGTTATTACGATTAATAACACGCCGATAAAGATCATTCAGATCTGATGTCGCAAAACGCCCACCATCAAGCGGAACCAATGGACGCAAATCCGGTGGAATAACCGGAATTGTTTTCATAATCATCCACTCTGGCTTATTTCCAGATTCAAGAAAATTTTCAACGATTTTAAGCCGTTTAATCAGTTTTTTCTGCTTTAACTCTGAAGTTGTTTCAGCTAATTCGAGACGCAAATCATTGGCGATTTTATTTAACTCCATACCAGCTAAAAGCTCGTAAATAGCTTCAGCGCCAATCATAGCTGTAAACTGATCTTCTCCAAACTCATCAATAGCAAGCATATATTCTTCTTCAGAAAGAAGCTGATGGAGCTTAAGAGATGTCAACCCTGGTTCGGTTACAATATAATTCTCAAAATAAAGAACCCGCTCAATATCTTTTAAAGTTAAATCTAAAAGTGTAGAAATACGACCTGGTAATGATTTAAGAAACCATATATGCGCAACAGGTGCCGCAAGTTCAATATGCCCCATACGCTCACGACGCACGCGCGAAAGAGTAACCTCTACACCGCATTTTTCACAAATAATGCCCTTATACTTCATGCGTTTATATTTGCCACATAGACATTCATAGTCTTTAATAGGGCCAAATATACGTGCACAAAAAAGACCATCACGCTCTGGTTTAAAAGTCCTATAATTAATAGTCTCAGGCTTCTTAATCTCACCATAAGACCAGGACAAAATTTTCTCAGGACTCGCAATAGAAATACGAATAGAGTCAAATGTCTGCGCTGGCGCTTGAGGATTGAAAAGATTCATGACCTCGTGGTTCATGCTGTTCTCCTTCAAAGATTCTTAGAACCTGTTGTAATATCTCATTTATTTTATAACAGATCTTCTTTAAAATACATTTACTTTTAAAAATGACCTGTATAACCTTAATAAGGTTATTGAGCCTCTTAAAGTAATCAGAGCGCAGCCTTTTTCTACTGCGCTCTTTGAATTATTATTCTGCTGTATCAGACAATGCCCGCTGTGCAATAAATTCACGCGCATCATCAAGCTCCACATTAAGAGCAAGTGAGCGCATTTCTTTTACCAACACATTAAAGCTTTCGGGTATACCCGCCTCAAATGTATCATCACCACGCACAATTGCCTCATAGACTTTCGTTCGACCGGCCACGTCATCAGATTTTACTGTTAGCATCTCCTGCAAAGTGTATGCAGCACCATAAGCTTCAAGTGCCCAAACCTCCATTTCACCAAAACGCTGACCACCAAACTGTGCCTTACCTCCTAATGGCTGCTGCGTAACAAGTGAATAGGGACCAATAGAACGTGCATGAATCTTATCATCAACAAGGTGATGCAATTTCAACATGTAAATATATCCTACCGTTACTCGACGATCAAAAGGTTCTCCAGTACGACCATCATAAAGCGTAACTTGCCCTGAACTATCTAAGCCTGCGTCCTCCAGCATCATGTTAATATCAGACTCATGTGCTCCATCAAAAACAGGCGTTGCAATTGAAACCCCTTTCTTCATCTGTAATGCCAATTTGTAAAGGCTTTCATTATCATACTGACGGACTGGTTCATTTTGATTATCATCAGGCATAAGATTTTCAATACGCTGACGCAACGGCAATATATCCCCAGTCTCTTGATACAATTCTAACAAATCACCAATCTTCTTGCCCATCCCCGCACATGCCCAACCAAGATGCGTCTCAAGAATTTGTCCAACATTCATACGACTAGGCACACCAAGTGGATTCAAAACGATATCAGCATGGGTCCCATCTTCAAGAAATGGCATATCTTCTACGGGAAGAATACGTGAAACAACACCCTTATTCCCGTGACGTCCCGCCATCTTATCACCTGGTTGGATTTTCCGCTTCACAGCCACAAAAACCTTCACCATTTTCATGACACCAGGAGGCATTTCATCACCTCTTTGGACCTTTTCAACTTTATCCATAAAGCGACGTTGTAATGCTTCTTTTGATTCATCATATTGCTTGCGCAAAGTTTCAATTTCATTTTGAAGCTTCTCATCCTCAACAGCAAATTGCCACCACTGGGATCGTGGATAATGCCCCATTACTGTACTATCAAGCTTTTTACTGCCCGAAAAGCCTTTCGGACCTTCTACAGCAACTTTACCTGTCAACATATCGGTAAGGCGCGCATAAACATTGCGATCAAGAATAGACTGTTCATCATCACGGTCTTTTGCTAAACGCTCAATTTCTTCACGCTCAATTGCCATCGCACGTTCATCTTTTTCCACGCCATGGCGATTAAAAACGCGAACTTCAACAACAGTACCAAAAGTTCCAGGAGGCATACGCATAGAAGTATCACGAACATCGGATGCCTTTTCCCCAAAAATTGCACGCAGAAGCTTTTCTTCTGGCGTCATGGGACTTTCACCTTTTGGGGTAATCTTTCCAACTAAAATATCACCTGGTTGAACTTCAGCACCAATATAAATTATGCCAGCTTCATCAAGATTTCTTAACGCTTCTTCCGCAACATTAGGAATGTCGCGCGTAATTTCCTCAGGCCCAAGTTTTGTATCGCGTGCTGCAACTTCAAATTCCTCAATATGAATTGAAGTAAAAACATCATCAGCAACAATGCGCTCGGATAACAAAATAGAATCTTCATAATTGTATCCATTCCAAGGCATAAAGGCTACGAGAACATTCCGACCAAGAGCTAAATCACCAAGATCCGTGGATGGACCATCTGCAATGATATCACCTTTCTCTATCCTATCACCGACATGTACAAGAGGACGCTGATTAATACAAGTGGACTGATTAGAACGCTGAAATTTCTGTAGGCGGTAAATATCAACCCCTGATTTTGAAGGATCTAAATCTTCTGTTGCACGGATAACAATACGGGTAGCATCGACTTGATCAACAACACCACTACGTTTTGCACTCACAGCAGCTCCTGAATCGCGTGCAACAATGGCCTCCATTCCTGTCCCAACAAATGGCGCTTCGGCGCGGACAAGAGGAACTGCCTGACGCTGCATGTTCGATCCCATAAGCGCACGATTCGCATCATCATTTTCCAAAAAAGGAATAAGCGCTGCTGCAACTGAAACCAATTGTTTTGGTGAAACATCCATCAAATCAACATGATCACGCGGCGCCATTAAAACTTCACCAGCATGACGGCAAACAACAAACTCTTCTGTAAAACGACCTTCACTATCTAATGAAGAATTAGCTTGAGCAACATAATGCTTTGCTTCTTCCATCGCTGAAAGATAAATAACTTCTTTTGTGACTTTTCCATCAACAATTTTTCGATATGGGCTTTCAATAAAGCCATATTTGTTAACTCGCGCAAATGTTGCTAAGGAGTTAATGAGACCAATATTGGGGCCTTCTGGTGTTTCAATCGGACAAATACGACCATAATGCGTAGGATGTACGTCACGAACTTCAAAACCCGCCCGTTCACGAGTCAAACCACCTGGACCAAGAGCAGAAAGACGGCGCTTATGGGTAATCTCCGACAATGGATTAGTTTGATCCATAAACTGCGACAATTGTGAAGACCCAAAAAACTCACGAACTGCAGCAGCAGCAGGCTTTGCATTGATCAAATCCTGTGGCATAACTGTATCAATTTCAACCGATGACATGCGCTCTTTTATCGCACGCTCCATACGAAGAAGACCAATGCGATATTGATTTTCCATCAATTCTCCAACGGAACGAACGCGACGGTTGCCAAGATTATCAATATCATCAATTTCGCCACGACCATCACGCAATTCAACCAACATCTTAACAACAGCAAGAATATCCTCTTGGCGTAAAATGCGAACTGTGTCTGGACAATCAAGATCCATACGCAAATTCATCTTAACACGCCCAACGGCTGAAAGATCATAACGCTCTGGATCAAAAAACAATGAATGGAACATTGCTTCTGCTGTATCGATTGTTGGGGGCTCACCTGGACGCATCACTCGGTAAATATCAAATAACGCATCCTGTCGACTTTCATTTTTATCCACCTTTAAAGTATTGCGGATATAAGCGCCAATATTCATATGATCAATATCAAGGATATTGATTTGATCAGCACTAACATCAAGCAAAATTTTTAATACTTTTTCGTCAATTTCATCACCAGCTTCAAGGTAAATTTCACCTGTTTCGTAATTGACGATATCTTCGGCTAGATAACAACCTAATAAATCATCTTCACTAACTTTAACCGCTTTAAGTCCTTTTTCTGCCAAAGACTTCGCAGTACGAACTGTTAATTTTTTACCAGCCTCCGCGACGACTTCACCACTATCTGCATCTATAAGGTCAGAAATGAGCTTCATTCCTTTAAAGCGATCAACAGAATAAGGAACTCGCCATCCTTCTCCATCACGCTCATAAGTCACTTTATCATAAAACGTCGATAAAATATCCGACGCATCCATACCTAGTGCCATCAAAAGACTAGTAACAGGAATCTTGCGCCGCCGATCAATACGCGCATAAATAATGTCCTTAGCATCAAACTCAATATCAAGCCAAGAACCACGATACGGAATAACACGAGCAGCAAAAAGAAGCTTTCCTGATGAATGGGACTTTCCTTTATCATGGTCAAAAAAGACACCAGGAGAACGATGCATCTGCGAAACAATAACACGTTCCGTACCATTAACAATAAAGGTACCATTCGTCGTCATTAAAGGCATATCGCCCATATAAACGCCTTGCTCTTTAATGTCTTTGATATCTTTGGAGCCGGTATCCTCATCAACATCAAAAACAATCAAACGTAATATGACCTTTAATGGGGCAGCATAAGTTAAATCACGTTGACGGCACTCTTCAACATCAAATTTCGGTAAATCAAATTCATAACCAACAAACTCAAGCATAGCTGTACCGGAAAAATCTGAAATAGGAAAAACCGATTTAAAAACAGCTTGCAAACCTTCATCTGGTCGTCCACCTTTCGGTTCCTCAACCATGAGAAACTGATCGTATGACGCTTTTTGAACCTCAATAAGATTCGGCATTTCTGCTACTTCAGGAATCTTACCAAAAAATTTACGTACGCGCTTACGACCATTGAATTGAGACATCATTGCGTGAGTCTGAGCCATCGTCGCTCCTTGATCTTTACTCTTCAAGGTAGACCAACCTTGAAAGCCTTATATCATTAACCTGCATATGCAGACCAGTTCACTTGACACTCAACAATGAGCATCATTAACTTTCCCCACCAACATAAGCCATTTTTATCTCTTGACTCTATGATGAAGGGATGGGTAGTGCAAACCTATCCCATTACTGTTACAAAACCGTTGGAAAAAGGTTTTTTACTCATTATTTTCCCTCTTTGTATTGAGAGAAAGAAAATCGGCGAACATAAATGCCCGCCGATAAAATTAAATTTACTTAAGTTCCACTTTAGCACCAGCAGCTTCAAGTTGAGATTTAATTTTTTCTGCTTCTTCTTTAGAAGCACCCTCTTTAATAGGCTTAGGTGCCCCTTCAACCAGATCTTTAGCTTCTTTAAGACCAAGTCCAGTAAGAGCACGAACTTCCTTAATAACATTAATTTTTTGCGCACCACCTTCAACAAGAATAACATCAAATTCTGTTTTTTCTTCAGCAGCTGGAGCAGCAGCACCAGCAACAGCAGCGACAGCTACAGGAGCAGCAGCCGAAACTCCCCACTTTTCTTCAAGTAACTTAGAAAGCTCAGCGGCTTCCAAAAGGGTTAGATTAGAAAGGTCTTCTACGATCTTCTCTAGATCAGCCATTTTTAAATTCCTTCAATTAAAAGATTTGAACCATTATTAAATTTTATCCAAAAAAACAGAACAGCCTTAAGCCGCCTTATCCTCCTGAGCATATGCGCTAATGACACGTGCAACCTGACTAGCTGGGGCATTAACAACCTGTGCAATACGGGTCGCAGGGGTAGAAATCATACCCACAAGTTTTGCACGCAACTCGTTTAATGAAGGCAATGAAGCCAATGACTTCACAGCATCTACAGTTAAACTTGTTGCCCCCATTGAACCGCCAAGGATGACAAATTTGTCATTGCTTTTCGCAAAATCAACAGCAACTTTCGGTGCTGTGATCGGATCTTCTGAATAAGCAATAAGTGTCTGTCCAGTAAACAAACCCACTATCGATTCAGATTCCGTGCCCTGAAGAGCGATTTTAGCAAGACGGTTTTTGGCGACTTTAACGGCACCGCCAGCTTCACCCATTTTCGAACGTAGATCATTCATCTGTGAAACTGTCAGACCGGAATAATGTGCAACAACAACAGAACCAGACTTCCGAAAAGCCTCGTTAAGCCATGTAACAAATTCGCGTTTTTCCGCTCTATTCACTGTCTCTCTCCATTTAACAGATTTGCTTAAAACAAACCTATTGGTTACCTTTGATAACATAAAATACTTCATGTCACCGATGAGGATCCTGTCCCCTTTTTCACGCACAGCGTTCAAAGGCAACCTTGGCTCAAACCCTTTAAGTCTTTTAACTCTCAGTTTTTACCCCAGTCTCATGCAGGTTTTTTTGATTAAGATACTTAAAAGCATCACCTACAATCTCGGACAGGATATTCCGGAATTTCTCCCGGCATAACCTAAGCTCTATAAAGCTTAGATAGCTAAATGCTGATCAAAACCAGCATTTTAAATACAATTTTGATATTCACATACCCAAAAACAAAATTATAAATCAGCTTATACTAACTCTGAACGAACTGTTGCTGGATCAACTTTAATACCAATTCCCATAGTCGAAGAAACAGCAACGCGCTTAATATACTCACCTTTTGCACCTTGCGGTTTGGCTTTAATAACTGCACTTGCAAAGGCCTTTATATTTTCTACAATTTTTTCAACACCAAAAGAAGCCTTACCAATACCAGCATGCACAATACCAGCTTTTTCCACACGAAACTCAACAGCACCACCTTTAGAAGCTTTGACAGCACCGACAACATCAAGTGTTACAGTACCAACTTTCGGATTCGGCATCAAACTCCGCGGACCAAGAATCTTACCAAGACGACCAACAAGAGGCATCATGTCTGGTGTTGCAATACAACGATCGAAGTCTATAGTCCCTCCATTAATGCTTTCAAACAAATCTTCAGCCCCTACAATATCAGCTCCTGCCGCCTTAGCTTCCTCAGCCTTATCCCCACGAGCAAAAACGGCAACACGAATATTTCTCCCTGTTCCATTAGGCAAATGAGCAACTCCTCGAACCATTTGATCAGCATGACGAGGATCAACACCCAAGTTCATTGAAATTTCGATTGTTTCATCAAACTTAGCAACTGCACGCTCCTTAACCATTGAAACGGCATCTTTCAAAGCGTAAAGTTCATTAAAATCAATATCTTTTCGGATATTTTTTATTCTTTTTGCTACTTTTGCCATAATATTACCCCACCACTTCCAAGCCCATCGAGCGAGCAGAACCTTCAACCATACGCATTGCTGCCTCAATGTCATTCGCATTAAGATCTTGCATCTTTGATTCCGCAATCGAACGAATTTTATCACGAGAAATGCTTCCTACAGACACTTTACCAGGCTCTTTTGAACCAGATTTCAGGTTTGCCTCCTTCTTTAAAAAGAATGATACAGGAGGCGTCTTGAGAGAAAATGTGAAAGACTTATCTTGGTAATACGTAATAACCACTGGAATCGGTGCTCCCTTTTCCATTTCTTGTGTAGCTGCATTAAACGCCTTACAAAATTCCATGATATTAATACCGCGCTGCCCAAGAGCTGGACCAATCGGTGGAGATGGAGTAGCAGCTCCTGCAGGAACCTGCAACTTAAGCTGACCTATACTTTTTTTTGCCATAACAATCTGCCTTTAATTTCACTGGTATACTGACAATTTATCTTGCCCGCTACCCGCTGCAGTCACGTGGTTCGGATCATTAAGCCGACAAAAGCCATAAATCACCTCCCACTCCTTCCTTAAAGTAATTAAAACTACTCTAAGTTTAATCAGAGTTTTTCAACCTGACCAAATTCCAAATCAACAGGCGTAGGACGCCCAAAAATAAGCACTTCAACCTTAAGACGAGAGCGCTCTTCTTCAACCTCTTGAACAATTCCATTAAACGAAACAAAAGGACCATCAGCAACGCGAACTTGCTCTCCAACCTCAAACAATACAGAAGACTTTGGAGACTCAACCCTTTCTTGAACTTGTTTGAGAATTTGCTCAACCTCTCGATCAGAAATGGGAACAGGACGCGCATCCGACCCTAAAAAACCTGTCACTTTAGGCGTATTCTTAATAAGATGATAAACTTCATCTGTTAACTCAGCACGAACAAGAACATAACCAGGAAAAAATTTTCGCTCAGCATCAACTTTTCGCCCACGACGAACCTCTACAACACGCTCTGTTGGAACAAAAATCTTTTCAAAAAGATGATCAAGTCCTTTTTGCTTTGCTTCCTTATCAATAGCTTCCGCTACTTTCTTTTCAAAATTTGAATATGCCTGAACAATATACCAACGAGCTGCCACAGTCACACTTCCTTACATTCTCAACTAAAAAGATATTTCAGAAGATCAATAACCCGCCAAACACCAAAATGCATAACCTGATCCACAATAAAAAAGAAAGCTGAAGCCAACGCAGTTACCAACAAAACCATAACAGTAGAAATAACCGTCTCACGACGTGTAGGCCATTTCACTTTAATTGTTTCTGCATAAACCTGCTTAAAAAAGGTAATCGGATTGGTTTTAGATGCCATCGTCACACTATACTCTCTCTAGCCCTATTGTGTTTTATAAAACAAAAATAAACAGAAAAAAATGCAAAAGCCAACTTTCGACTTATGCAATTTCCTTACTTCCTATTCAATACCGTTTCATACACAAAAAAACAAGCCCTATATCAAAAAAAGCGAAAAAGGCAGCAAAATCCACTCCCTTATATGAAAAACTCTATTCCCCTTTGGCAGGGGCAGCAGGACTTGAACCCGCGACC
Organism: Bartonella sp. OD88NMGDW; assembly: GCF_042193775.1. Classification (NCBI taxonomy): domain Bacteria; kingdom Pseudomonadati; phylum Pseudomonadota; class Alphaproteobacteria; order Hyphomicrobiales; family Bartonellaceae; genus Bartonella; species Bartonella sp. OD88NMGDW. Next base: position 18,727 of record NZ_JBHIMA010000013.1, read on the forward strand.
TGCGGTTTTGGAGACCGCCGCTCTACCAACTGAGCTATACCCCTAACTCTCAAAACTAAAACACTTTTAACATCCCTTTAACAAGCATTATTTATTCAATGATCTTAGAGACGATACCGGCACCAACAGTACGACCACCTTCACGAATAGCAAAAC
>NZ_JBHIMA010000082.1:0-639 GCF_042193775.1 Bartonella sp. OD88NMGDW
ATTTGGTGTATAGCAATGGTCTTACAGGATTAGAACTTTATGGCCATAGCCGCTGGCCGATGACCTTGGGGAATCTTTTGTATTCTTTCAAACAAGAAGGTGTGCACGGGATAGCTAACGAAAACACGAATATCAATCTCTATGGACCAGCCTTTAATGTTTTAGTTGCATCCGGTCTGTTAGGTTATGTGAGTGATGGCAAACAAACCACTGTTGGCTTTGATGGGCATAGATATGACTTTGTAAGCAGAATTATTGGCGGTAATGGCTATACCTACGAAACGATACCTTGCTGGCAGTAACGTTTGGATAGAATGGTAGAGAGTGGCTACAAATCCCATAAATCCCCATACTTGCCTTGGAGATGCGGGTCCAAAATGTCGAGATATATATGGACTTTCCCATCGAGTACAATTCCCTTTAAGGAGGAAAAAATGAAACAAACTTTAAAATTATTAAGCTGCATAGCTTTATTAAATATGGCTGGATGTAACTCAAAGCCTCCTTCAACATCCTTTGTTATATGGGAAAAGCCAGGTGTAAACTCTACTGAGGTAGGAAAAGCACTATTAGAGTGTGGTGCGCTATCTCCTTATAGTAGCGGTATAGACAATAGCAAATTAGGCATTCATGAATGGT
>NZ_JBHIMA010000083.1:0-637 GCF_042193775.1 Bartonella sp. OD88NMGDW
GAAGAAGAAAGCAGTCTTTATCCCACGGGTTTTATAGGAACGTTTGGAATGCGTGGGATTCCAAAGGATTGGTTAATTTGCGATGGGAAGGCTTATTTGCGTCGTGATTATCGTGATTTATTTGAGACGATAGGAACGGTTTGGGGAGAGGGGGATGGCGTTACGACGTTTAATGTTCCCGATTTTCGAGGAATGTTTTTACGGGGGCTTGATGGAGGGCGCAATATTGATGAAGGGCGTTCTTTTGCAAGTGTGCAAACAGATTTAATCGAGTCTCACCAACATCAAGGACAGAGCCTTTCGATGTCTCATTTTACCAGCAACGAAAACTTTTGGGATGGGAATACGACAGATGTATTGGGCTATCGTCTAGGCTTGTTTGGGGGGAGCTCTCTAGCGAATTTTATGGGCATAGAGCGTGAGAATTTAGGGGGCTACATTGTAAGTTCTTATACTCTTGATGAGAGCCAAGAGGTTGTTTTGGAGAGCACTGGTGAAGGCGAGACGCGTCCAGTTAATGTGAGTGTTCTGTTTGCGATTAAGACATGAGGTGTAAGATGTCGACGATCTATGATTGGTCTTTAAATGCCTCCTTGAATGCCTATTGTGATGATTTGATTGATTGGTCAAAAGGACA
>NZ_JBHIMA010000014.1:0-18014 GCF_042193775.1 Bartonella sp. OD88NMGDW
ATCCCTAGCCATTCAAGCCCCATCTCTATTGCCGCAAGGGAGCCGCGAATATTTTGCCATGCAAGACCCTGATCAATTAAATCATAAAGGTTAGAGAAATAAGGGTTTAATTCTTGTAAGCCATATTCGTCTATTAAAAAGGGCAACCAAGAAGGCGGACGCGTAATAAATTTCGCGCGGGGTATTTCTTCCAGTGCGGTTTTAACGTGAGGGTCAAGAGCCATTGCTTCTGCAAAACAACGTTCAAACAAGCTAGAATTCGGGGGCAAAAGTGAGGAAAGCATCAATAAGCACGCCCCCGTTCAGACAAAACAATATCCCCTAGTGCGACCGCTTCATCAGGTGCGACCAAAATATCCTCACAAGGTTGCGTTATGTTCACATGGTGAACGCCCTCAACTATCAAGCGGCTTAGTATCCAACTTAAAGACAGATCACGCCCAAGCCTTTGCGCACGCGCCCATTCTGCTCTTAAATTCTGCTCCGCTCTTTCCAAAACAAAGGAGCCTTCATCCGGTAACAACCAAAAATCAGCAGAAACATTGATCATCCGCTGTACCGCGCTTTTCACAAAGATGTGGTCATTGGTCATTTTAACATGGGGGGCATCAAGGGCTGCTTGTACCTTGGCAATTAAAGCCTCATCAGCCACCCCTGAAGGGGCGTCACTAAAAAGCGCAACATGAATAAGTGGACTTTTAGCCACACGATAAACAAAAGCATCTTTGACATGGATATCGCTTGAGAGGGCAAAATATTGGTAACGTGGCGCTGTGCCACCTGTGGAATGTCCTTGTCTATTCAAGCGAATGCGGCGGCGAAACCGCTCATCATCTTCATCCAAAAGGCGCGTGACCCCATGAAAATCCCCCAAATGATCTAAACTTGTTCCACGGGCAAATGTGAGTAAATTATCTCGCGCCACTTCATTAATTCGCTGGCGCAATAGCAACTCTTCATAAGCCGCCGCTTGCAATTGAATGACAACCGGATCATAAGCCGTCTTTTCTACATTATAAGGAATATGATGCGCTGCAAAAAGCTCAGTCAAACGCGTGATCTTTTGCTCTAAAATGGCTTCAACAGAAAGCTCTTCAATAATTTGTGGGAGAGGGAGTTGTGGAGGGGGAGCTTGTGGAATGGATAAAGGTTCAAACTCTGTCATCACCAACCTCTAAATTGATGCTCATTGGCTCTTTGTGTGACCAATCCCCCAAATGCCCATCGGGATAAAAAACACCCGTTAAAACAAAATGAAATGTACCTTCACGCGTTGCTTTTGTCAGATCAATCCTCTGCAACGAGAACCCAGGCTCTCCACACTCTGGATCATCGAGTGCTTCAACAATTGCTTGATAAAGCTGCATCATCGTCGCAGGATCAGCATTGGCGTCTTGGAATGCTCCAACATCACATCCATAATGACGACGCAAAACCCGTGTCCCAATTCTTGTCGTCAGACATTTACGAAGTGACTGTTGACAATGTGCAAAGCCATATAAAAGAGAGCCATCCTTTTCGCTCATCCCGCACCGCATGCTTTAAGCTCCTTTGCTTGTCTTTGTGGTAGAAACAGTTGGGGGCGCAGAAACAACAGGTGCTGGTTTTTCAGTGATCTGACCAAGCAGCAACGGATATTTAGCCTCTTCCTCACTTAAACAAATTTCCTCACCCTTGCCCGGTGAACGCTTGCCTGCAACAAAATCGGCATTGGTTAAAATAACATAAGTGTTCTCACGCATAATAAACTCCTTTAAAGAGGGGAAGAGGTTGTGGAGGGACCCATTTTGACCCCACCGTGTTTGTGGCTTGCGCCAACAGATTTTTGATTATGCTGTAAATCTTCTGCTTGAATGTGCACACTACCCGTTAATTCAACACGGGTTGATTGATGAGAAAGCACCAAACCTTGGCTATTCAAATGGATTTGGTTTTCCCCATGGGAGAGAATGAGCTCATCTTTTGTCATCCGCAAAGCGCCATAAGAGCCGTCACTTTTCTTTCCTCCTTTGTGCTGTAAGAGCTTTATCTCGTTGCTCAAACGTGTCTTCTAAATGAATAACTTTTCGTTTCTTATCGAAATATTTTCCTCAAACTTTGAAGCCTGTTATTTAAATTATCAACTTTGTGATCTATCCTTTTAATCTCTTGATTTAATTTATCAATATGTTCATGATGTTTAGAAATCACTTCTAAATAATGTAATGCTTGAGACTGATCCTTAAGCTTTTTTGCTTCATTTAATTCTCGAAAAGCCTCTGTTCTTTTCTCAACATGCTCAAATAAAGTAAAAACCTTCTCGAGCCGTTCAAAAATTGCAGCATTCCGCTTTTGCGTTATTTCATATTTATAAGTTAGTTGCTTGTTATTTGGCATATTTTTCAGCAATGCAAAATAGAGTGCCTTCTGTTCAAAAGCTATTCTCTTCAAGTCCTCTACCGACACCCCCAATATTTGCATTGTATCGTTCCATCCTCTCTCCGCATTGTCTTTTTCAAACTTTGCTGAATCCAACTTCTGAACCGCATCATCACGTTCCTTAACAACTTGGGGACAAAATAATTTACCCATACCCGTATAGCCATGCGAGGTAGATAAAAGATATGTTAGCAAAAATATGATAAGCAATAAGCCTTCTCTCAACAGAACTTTTTTTTGTAAACATTTTTTTATTTTCTCGTATGCAATAAATTAAAATAAACAATTAAATTTGTATTGAAAAATTAATAATGAAATTTATTAAATCTATTTAAAATAATCTATGATAAAAATAAAAAGGGATAAATTGTACAAAAATTAAATACTTAACAAACAGAATAAAGCTATAAAAACTAATTTATTCAATAAAATAGTCATAGATTTTTCTGTCTAGCTTTATATCTCTATAGGAGAAATTTAATCACTTTATAGGTAACTTTAAAATATTTTAATAGTATATTACAATTGCTTCAAAAATAATATTTTGATTAATAAATATATTAACATTTATGAAATGATGCGTATACAAAACGGATAACCACAATCAATGTAGTGATCGACTACTTTATAATATAGCTTTGTTTTTTATCAGCAGCAGTAAAAAAGTTTGTGTTTTTTACAAAGATTGAAATTTATTCATTTTTTATCGTATATTTTATGCTATTACTTTTAAGTTGATAAAGATCATAGAGTTTTAAACTGATGAGATGCGTTCTTTTCTCAATGTACATTCATCAATATTTGATGTAGGAATATTTACTTTACATCATAAAAATGTATTTACAATAATAATATTTTCATATAGGATCCTCCTCCCATGTAATGTGGTGAATAATGAAAACATCAATAAAGGGGGGGATCATGGATCATTCAGAATGTAATTAATGACTAAAGAAAATTCTTTTCCCTAGAAAATAAATCTAGGGAAAAGTTGGTTTACTCTACAAGTGGGGAGGAGAAATGAAACAACAATATATTTTAGGAAAATACACACGTGTTGTTGTTCGTGAAGAGGATGCTATTTTTGGTGCAGGTTCAAAGCAGTTTATTATCAATGATAAAAATTTTTGGGAGAACTTAGTGCTTATTGCGGCACAATGGATCAAAAAAAAGACAGTAGATGAAGTTTACAATTCACTATCATTAATCATGTTAAAAGAAAATTTTGACCGTGCGTTTGATTTTCTTGTTTCTAACCATTTTCTTGTCAAAGCTGAAACATCAGACAATATCCTCAATAATCGATATTCCAGAAGTCATCTCCATTATCAAAGCTATGGTATGCATCCAACCTCCGTTCAGCATACTCTTTTGCAAAAAAGTGTCGTCATTTTAGGGTGTGGTGGGATTGGTAATCATGTATCAGCAATGCTTGCATCCTCTGGCGTTGGAAAATTGACTCTTGTTGACAATGATGTGATCGAGATAACCAACCTTACCAGACAAATTCTTTTTACTGAAGAAGATATCGGTCTTCCGAAAACAACTGTTCTTAAACGTGAGCTGATGCGGAGAAACAGCCAAATTGAAGTTCATGAATTACAAATGTTGATTACTGAAAAAGAGGATATCAACAAATTACCCAAAGCTGATTTATGGATCATTTCTGCTGATTCACCTGTTCAGCTAGGCCTATGGATCAATGAATGGTGTGTGAAAAATAAACAAGCCTATATAAATTCCGGTTATGTTAATGATATAGCTGTCTTTGGTCCATTTTACATACCTGGTAAAACTGGTTGTTACGCATGTAGCTCGTCTATAGGTAATCTTCCAGCAAAAAGTGATCATCTTATTTATGAAGCTTGTGTTATGATTAATAATAACTTCAAAGTTGCTACATTTCCCCCTGTTAATGCACTTTCAGCTGCCATGTGTGCTAATGATGCTCTTAAATTTTTGGGTGGTTATGGAAGCCTTCTTTCCACTGATCACCGTGTGGGGATATGGAGCAGCCAACTTTTCACAGAAGAGCGTTCTCTAAAGAAAAATCCTCACTGTAAGGTTTGTGGAACAACACAATGAACAGACCACGCACCCTCGCTCTCAACTATGGATCCTATAATGCTGTCCGCATGCTCATTGGTGTTTACCATGCTATTTTTTTAATGTCCATGGGAGTTAGTCTGGCGCAATTAGCTCTGCTTCAGGTTGTCTTTTCCACCACCATTCTGCTGCTTGATTTTCCCTGCGCTGTTTTATCTGACAGATATCGACGTAAATATTCCGTTATGGCTGGGGTCTTTATGACAGGAGTATTTTATCTTCTATGCCTTCAAGCTCCTAATATGACAGCACTTATTATTGCGCAAATTCTCTATGCAGCGGGCATTTGCATCATTGTCAGCGCCATTGACGGATGGATTTACCATTCTCTAGGCGATAAACAGGATCACTTTTCGCATTATGCTCATCTCTACCACCAAGTTAACTCTTTCGGAAGTATTCTCAGTGGAATTGTAGGAATTGGAACGATCTATTACTCTGGACAATATTTTATGGGATATATCATCTCATGCCTCATGATGGGATTTATTTTTTTGATATTCCTTATTGTTCCGGAAGAAAAGAAAACGACAATTGAAACGTCCAAAACAAAAACAATCTTGCACAATGCCAAGGAAACGCTCTGGATATTTCAAAATACAGTAGGAGGAGCATGGTTTATTTTCCTCATGTGCCTTTTTAGCGCTGGTATTCAGATTATTTATCATTTCTGGCAACCGATAATACTTTCAGGAGGAAAAATTCATCACCTCAACGGTTCGCAAATGCTCGTCTTGATGTGCTGCCATATTGGAGCCTTTTCAGCACAATATTTTTCAAATTTACTGATGTCTAAGTATCATGTTCTTGATAAAAAATATAAGAATTCTATAAAATATTTTTCCTTCTTTTCTGCGCTGATGTGCATAGCGCTCTATTTTTTAGTTCATAGCCATCAAACTGCTGCATCAGTCATCGCCTTCTCTTTAATCCATGGATTTATTTGCACTGTACCAATAGGGGCCAAAAGCTTATTTTTCTCAGAACTTAACCAAAAACAAACGCAGCATATTTCCGGTATTGTTGGTGCTGTATCTTTTAGCGGAAGAATATTTTCAATTACAGTATTAAGTATTATTTCTTTTCTTCCTGCAAAAGTTTCTCCATCTTACTATCTAATATTACCGACCATTACTTTTTTCATGTGTGGTTTGGTTATCATGAAATGGATGAAACACTCCCACAAATCGCTATGAGAGAAAAACCATAACATTTCACCCACAATGTTTTCTTCTAAAAGAAATCGATACTTTTTTGAGAGCATTGCCACATCCAACGTTCAATATACAATGAAATTATAAAGCAACACATTGATTTATAATGATAATATAGCAAACTCGAATATTGTAAGATTCTTTCTTTTCAAATCTGTTTTTATGGTTGAAACAATCAAAATCATTTGCTTGCACATCATTAAGTGGAGAAAGCCGTATAAATAAAAACAATTTAGAAAAGGAAAAATGCCTTTTATGAACTCTCATAGTTAAAATCTATAACAACAGGAAGGCAGATATATAATATGCCTCTTTGCATCTTCATAAGTATACAAATGGTGTGGCTTTATAAGGCTTTATAATTATAAAGAAACTTTTGTGTTTTATACCATTTAAGAGGTGCCGTCGCAAAATGGGCTTATACACATTGAAAGATATCTCTTTAACACAAGTGCATAAATTGGCAACACAAGTATATTTGTGTTTAGGACATTCTTTTTATATGAGAGGCATAATTCCAACAGGATAAACAAAAACGTAAGACACATAATCTTCATTATTTAAAAGACACGACCATAGAGATTTATGAAAGTTATAAAACTGAATTAATAAGATGATGATAAAAATAAGAGATAACTTCCACCTTTTTTGCTTTTATATTTTCTCAAAATTAAAAAGATCCTTCCGTTTTTAGAAATGACTCGCTAGCAAATATATACAATATTTTCTCCCCTATTTGATATATAAAAGCTGACATAACCGATAAAGCAGTAAGCCATCTTAAAATATTGATCTCAAATATGCTGTTGTATAAGGAGTAGGTGTTGATTGACACACAAAAGCAAAAGCTTAGCAAAACAACGTCATAAAATAAATGTGCCACCAAACGATTGGAACGATATAGGGAAGTCAAAAACACTTTGTAGAACAAAATCCGTAACATCTAGCTTTACGGCCGCTTATTCTTACAAACGTGCGTGCTGCTCCCTATATCCATAAAAATAAATAAGCAATCCTTAGCTAAAAAATATGCAACGTCAATGTGATGCTATAACAGAGCTTCGCTTTCCTTTATCAACAAAAGCATGAGAAATTTTGAACCAAACCCATCTTTCTCGCGATAAATTTTTTCCACAACTGATCATATTTACTTTAATATAAATTGGCATAGCGATTTACATGAAACATATTGCGCTTAAAATATCCCCCATTGGTTTTGCTTTAGTTTACACCATTAGAAAAGAAATTTTTGTAACTTGTTTCATGAAACATAAAATTTAAAATCAACACAGGAATTAAGAAAATGAGCAACCACACGCGCTGCTAATACAGGTATTACAATTTCGCACATAATACAATTTCGCACATAAATTGAGATGGAAGGAAGATAAAATAGCACCACTCTATAGCAGAGTAGCTGATAGAAAACGTCTAGCAAGAAAAGCAATCAAAAAACTTCACAAAATTGAGATTAGCAGAAAAGCAAATGAGCACAAATCACTGAAAAAAATTCCTATACACAATCAACTGCTTTTATAACAATAGATGGCGGAGAGGAAGAGATTCGAACTCTCGAGAGCCTTTTGAGCCCTACTCCCTTAGCAGGGGAGCGCCTTCGACCACTCGGCCACCTCTCCAACAGAGAGGCATAAATGGTATCAACAGAAAGTTCAAGACATTTTCGATTTTTTTCCCAAATATCTGAAATTTTTCTCCTATTGAGCCCATAGGGATAAAAAGTTAACAAAACAAAAATTGTGTCTTTTTTACCACATTATCTCGAATAGTACATGTATACATTACAAAAAGGTAATTTCATATTTGAATATCTAAAAAGATTAGTATAGCTAAGATAACAAGTGCCGCGTATTTTACTTATGTCTTTGTCCTTAATGCGTTAGGTAAATGATACCCTTTAGAATTTAGAAGAAAATTAACGGACCTCGGAGATCCTATATGAATATTAAATCCCTCTTTTTAAGCTCTACAGCAGCTTTTTTAACAATTTCTGGAGCACATGCTGCTTCAACAGTTATCGCCGAACCCGAACCTGTAGAATATGTTCGCGTTTGTGATGCCTACGGAAAAGGATATTTTTATATCCCTGGAACAGAAACCTGCATGCGTTTATCAGGAAATGTTCGTACTGATTTTATAGGCGGTGATAATATCGATGCAACAAGCGAAACTGAACTAAGAAACAAAAGAAAAACCTATGGCGCAGCATCACGGCTCACCCTTGTTTTTCAAGCAGCTTCTGAAACAGAAATGGGGACACTTCGTTCATATGCAAGAATTTTCTCAAGCTGGGGTGATGGTGGTGATAAAGCTGGTGCAAGGCTTTCAGCCGCTTACATTGAACTGGGTGGTTTTCGCGTAGGTCTTGATGACACAATTTTCAACAGCTGGACTGGTGGTTATGGAAATGTTCTCAATGATGACAGCATAGCACCTGCAGGCACAACACGCACTAATTTTATTTCCTACACCTTTAATGGTGACTCCGGCTTTTCTGCTATTATCGGAGCTGAACTAGGCAATAATTCAGATGCTCTTCCTGGAATAAGCGGATACTATATTGATAAAGATGATAAGCTTGTTCCTATCACGAAGGATACTCTTCCAAGTAAAGCAATTAAAAATTACACACCCAATGTAGTTTTGGGTATCAAGTTTATGCAAAAATGGGGTGGTTTTTCAGCGGTTGCAGCATATGATACTTACTACAAAAAGTGGGCTGGAAAAGTACGTGCAGATTTCAATGTCAACGATCGTTTCAATCTATGGGTAATGGCTGGTTATAAAAACGGCCTTGATTACTACACAGTAAATGAAAATGATGAATTATCACGACAAAGCACAACGATTTATGCAAACTGGGGTGGTAAATGGGCTGCTTGGGCGGGTGCCACTTACAAACTCACTCCGAAGGCAAATTTGAATGCTCAAGTTTCTTATAGTGCTGTAAAAACCTTTGCAACTTCTGTAAATATTACATACACGCTGGTTCCAGGATTTGTGATTACACCTGAATTAACCTATGTTTCTTGGAATGATGATCGCGTTGTGACGGATAAAAATAATGATGAAAAACATTTATTCAATAAGAAAAGTGCTTTTCAAGGTATGATCCGTTTACAGCGTTCATTCTAATACTATTTAAGCTAAAGATTTTAAAAACTGGCAACATATGTTGCCAGTTTTTATTTTTGTAATCAAACATCATGAGCATCTTTCTTGATCGTTATTTTCTTGTCTTTTTGAAAAAAAATACTCACTTTCACAAAAATATTCTCAGAAAATTAACCTGATGTACTTGATAAGAACACTGCATACGTCGGTTCTTACACATCCATTCAAACAATCTCTTGCGTACCCAGGTGAACAAATACCTTTTCTTTATTACCAAATTGATTTTTGTTGGTAATTTATACCTAACCTTTGTTAATTTAGGTCATGAACTTCTCAGGTAAGTTCTGTACTGAACAAATAAAATATTGAAAAAAACAAGACATCATTGTGTTTTTGATATGCATGAATGTGTCTTCTATTAACATCCTAAAACACAACATTTTACAACACTGCCGCGCATTAAAAAACTTAATCATCAAGAAACATGTTATCAAAACGATGAAAATATCCCCTAAAGCAATAAAAGAGAAAATAGATATATCTTCAAAAAATGAATTAACCTCTTCCCCATCTAAAGAATAGAGACTCCTATCAGTAGCAATCTGTAAACGACCCACCTTTTTTTGAATCTGCATCACATTAATTTATAATGACAATTTATTATTTTGCATGTTGAATAAAAGTCCAGAATATCGTAGGATTCTCCATTTCAGACCTGTCCCATGTTTCAATCAACCAAAACCATTCACTTGTACACGACGAATGGAGAGAGCCGTGTGAATAAAAACGAGTAAAGAAAACCCTTTATGAATCGTTTTAAGTTCCAAGGACTGTAGTAACATTGAGATCTGGCAAAGTTTATGATGGTTCTAGGCACTTTTATTAAGCATAAAAATGAAGCTAACTTAATAGAGGACTTTAGATTATATTCTTTATGAACGTCACTGTAAAAAAGGAAGCAAAATATAAGACAAAGAACCAGTAAATTTAATCTCTGGAAATCATAAAGCATTCTATAGCGTTATGTTTCCATAAAACGCCTTATACCGTACATGGGATTTTTTACACGATTAATGCCCTTTTTTACATAAAGCGCATTGGAAAAAAGAAGCCTCTCTTGATAAGAAAAAGGCTTACACGTCATCATAACCATATTTTCAATTAAAACACGTTGAATTCACGGAAAATATTTATCAACCAATGCATAAAGAATTGCTGCTGTTTCAACATCTAGAATCCCATCATAATTTTCTTGACGAAAATGAAGTTGGAATGCTCGGATCAAATCTTTGTATCCTGTTTGGGTACACGCAGCAGAAATGTCATATCCATAACATTTTAGCTTCGCCAAAATATCTTCTTTGGGCGGCAAGTTCTTAGAAAATTGCTCTTGATAATGACTTTTTAGTTCATCATCATACCATGCTCCTATACCTGCCCTATAAAGTTCTCTCCATGGGAAAGCTGCTCCTGGATCACTTTTTCTTCCAATAGCAATATCACTGTGTCCCACAACATCAGTTGGCATAATATCGGGATACCGTTGAAGAATATTCAAGGCAAGTTCCTTAACGGCATCAATTTGTATTGGATTATAAGGAGGAAATATACCACCCTCATCATGATAAGCCATAAAATCAACTGTCTCTTCTGGAGACTCAAAATGACCCGTCGCTAAATTAACGATTTCAATCCCGATAGATGCATCATTGAGATGACTATGCCCAGCCCATGAACTCACACCCGCATGCCATGCACGCTCATTTTCATCAACCAGATTAAAAATACGCATGTCCTTAAAGCCTGCTTCACGATATGTCTGCTCTGAAGGATCAGGAACAAGATAGTGTGCACTAACCTTTTCTCCTGTAAGCGCCATAATCGAGGATTTAAAATCAAGAGCCGTATAATGCATAACGAGAAAACGAACGCGACGATTAAAACTCTTGACAGAACGATAACTGTTGTAATCAATCTGATACATAAAAGCCCTTTCTTTTTTGCTAAAAAAGACCACTGCGCATCACAACAGATAGGACACGAACTGTTAAAAATGCAATGAACTTCCTATCTAGATACTAAGAATTACGCCTAAAATTTGTTCATCAAAAACATTGACACTCTTATCAACAATTAAGACACATTTTATTTCTCCCCCACACACGCGTAAAATGTTTTTAACCACATTCACAAACGCACCGCATTAAATATTTTCCTCAAACAAATTCCTAAAAATTACCAATCGAAAAGAAAACAAAAGCATAAAATAATCACTCCTTGAATTTTCACGTCTTACAGAAAAATAATTCTTCCTGTTATCACATTGAAAAATATCGCCCCTCGGAAGCGAACACCCAACGATCGTGCAATCACACAAAAACTTAAAGGAAAAATTTTTATAAGCTCTTTACAGCAATTTATTATCAGATAACTGAATGGCACATATTCGCAATAAACTGGACATATTTTTCAATAAAATTTGCAAAGCTTTCCTGTAAATGACACAACTTCTTGTCTTTTCACACCATCGCTTTTTGATTTACAAAGAATCTCAATTATTTACAACGCTTGAGGCACATGAAGTCTCTGGATTCCTTGTCATCAGCTCTATGAAAGATAACGAATTGATTTATAATAATAATTAATCATTATAAATATTGAATGTAGCAAGCCTAATATCGTAAAGTTTTTCTTAATCTTGAATTAATCAAAGTGATTTAATTACACATTAAAAGAAAGTTTAACCTATAGATAAAAACCACTTAAGAAAAGGATCAAAATACTTCTTATAATAGAACGTTCAATAATTTGAGCAATATTTTTACGTCCCCATAGAGGTTCATTTGCTTTTCTCAGTTTGCAAAACTCTTTTTAAAACCAACCAAGCTGCATATTCTTGTAAGACGGCACCTAAAAGTGGTCGCGTATAGGGAAAAGTTACACGATCATCACCATAACCTTTCATCCGTATAGTCATCGTGGCATGTCCAAGGCTTTCTTCTTGATTTTCTAATGTCTCGATAGAAGGTTCTAGGCTCACTTCAACCTCAAGCAGTGGAATATTTTTTGTACTTTTTTCTATGGGCTGAAAATATTTTAAAAGATATGGATCATTGGAAGACCAATGAACCTCTGTATGCTTTTTCAATTGTTTACAAGCAGTAGTAACTTCTGCACCAACCAAATAGGAGTGAAAATGATCTTCAAATTGTTCGATTAAATGCTGTGCCAAAGGTGCCGATGACTGACCAACAAGCTGCACAAGAACATAGGGGCTTTTCCATAAAAAATGCCGTTCAAATGGCTCATTTTCAAGATGACAATCAACCCACTGCGCAATGGTACTTTCATCAATTCCAATCAAAGTCCATGCATACCCCGCACGCGATACAAAAGAATATTTCTTCTCGTTGTGTTCTAAATAATTCTCTAAAAGCGCAAGAGCCTGTGATGGCGGACCAGGCAAAACAACAAGCGTACTTCCATCACAAGAAAGATAAAAGCCTGGTGCTGTACCCGTAGGATTATCAAGCACGGTTGCCGTCTCAGGAAACAATGCTTGACGCGCATTACTCTTATCCACCAAAATCCCTAATCGTTGTAATTGACCTTTTATTGTTTGCCAAACATCTTCATGATGTACCAAAGGCTGCTTTACAGCTTGAGAAACCGCATCACGTGTTATGTCATCTGATGTTGGTCCCAATCCCCCACTGATAATGATAAGATCTTCTTGTCCAAGGCAAGAAACAACAGTCTCACTGATTTGCTGTAATTGATCAGCACAAACAAAATGACGCGTGACTTGAATATTTCTTTTATTCAAGCTCTGACTCAAATCCTGCAAATTCGTATTCAAATATTGTCCTGAAAGGAGTTCATCACCAATCGTAATAATTGCCGCATGACAAATAGAGACAGGATTCACAAGAACATTGCGAACAGCTTCAGCCATTTGACGGGTAGAGGCTACACCTCCAAGATCATAGGTAACAGTTTTTCCAGCACGAATAACCTGATCAACACTCTCAGATAGTTGTTTTGCTGCATCTTTAAAACCTAAATGCTCTAAAAGTAAAGCCGTGGTATAAAGCATCGCAGAAGGATTTGCTTTATTCTGTCCAGCAATACGTGGTGCACTGCCATGAACAGGCTCAAAACAAGCAATCTCGCTCCCCACATTCACATGAGGAGCAAGCCCCAATCCCCCCATGACTCCAGCGGCAAGATCAGAGAGAATATCGCCAAACATGTTTTCAGCAACAATCACCCCAAATTGCTCTGGCTTGTTTGCTATCCACAAAGCAACCGCATCAACATTATGAATATCTGCTTCAATTTCCGGATAGTTTTGCGCAATCTTCTCAAAAATTTCCTGAGAAAATTGTCCACTTTCTCGCATAACATTGGGCTTATCAGCAAAAGTAACGCGCTTAAAGCCATATTTCCTCGCATAAGAAAAAGCATATTCAAATAACCGCTCTAAACCAAAGCGTGTCTGCAAACGGACTGTCCACGCAGCTTCCTCAAGCCCATATTTTGTTAAATTGGGATGTTTTAGCCAAACGGCTGTTTCAGGAGAAATACCCCGAAAATCCAATCCAGCATAAAGGCCTTCACTATTGTCTCTGATAACACAAAAATGAAAAGGTTTTCTCGGACCAAAGATGTATCTGACAGGGCGTATATTTGCAAACAACCCTAATTTTTGGCGAAGCTGAATAACCGGTGACACATAGGCAAGTTTTTGCTCTTTTAAATGCGGTGCAAGTTCTTTTAAAGCCGCTTCTTTTCCTTTACTGGTCACAGCTCCAAGTAAAATAGCATCACTTTCAGAAATTTTTTTCCAGGTCTCTTTTGGAATAGGATCTCCTTCTTGTTTCCAACATTCAAAACCAATATCACCATAAATCAATTCAATCGGCAATTGGAATTGCTCTAAGACCCTCAACGCAGCATCACAAACCTCTGGTCCTATCCCATCACCAGGTAATACAAGAACTTTCTTTTTCATAACTCATCAATCCACTCATCAATGACTGCATCTGTCATAGTAGGATTATCCTCCCACAAACGCGTACCAGCACCAGAAATAATCTTATATTCATGGTTCAGATTATGACTTTTCGTCTGATTATCTACCGTTGCAAGTTGCGACTTTTCTCCCACTAAAGCTAAAAACTTCCCCTTATACTTAACTATTTCATCTCTAGCATCTATTTCTAATAAGAGTTTAAACCCTCTTCTCATGCGTTCAATTGCCACGCTTTTTTGTTTATCGGGAATCTCCAATAAAACTCTTTTTTTCATAATGCCAGAAGGATGCATAAAACCATTGAGTATTTCCAAAGCCCCCGACAAATCATTATTTTCTAAGGAGGCAAGAATATCTCCAAGGCGCCGTTGCAAAACCTTATCTGGATAGCCAGGTGCATTCACAGCAAGCACAGCTTGAACATTGGGAAGCCGTGCTGCCAATATTTGTACCAACATTCCAGCCATAGAAAATCCCACAAGCACTGCGGGCTCTTTAAAATAGCTTTTAAGTTTTTCTGCCATAAAAGATAAAATGTCTACAGCAGCATGATTGAGCACATGAGAACCCTTAGGAAAAAGAGAAAGCGTATCCAACAGAGTGACTGGGTATCCTTTTGATAAGCATAGCTTTGTCAATGGAGAACAAAAAACACCACCATCCCAAATTGGCATTACAGGAGAAAGAATAATAATAGGAAGGCTCATTGATCAATTCCTCCCCTTATTTAAAACATGCATTAGAGCCAAAACTTTTCCCATCCAATATAATGAAAATATGTTGAAACTCTAGGCTCATACTCTCCCCCCATCATAATCGATTTGTTAAACTCAAACTAAGCTTGTAACAAATTTTAAACCCACTCAATCCAACAACTTAATAAAAAAATTCATCTAATGTACAGGTACCCCATTCGTGAACAACATCAAAAACATTTCCGCATAATGCTTTCTTTTTATCATTTTACTCAGTTCATTTCTGAAGTCATAAAATGACGCGCTTTTTGAATATAAATGATAAAACCAATCATACAACACACAGCTAACAAAGTTGCCATAGCCCGTGGGCTATGACCAGATATCTTTCCGATAACCGCTGCACTGAGTGCCGCACTTCCTAATTGCAAAGATCCCATAACACCAGAAGCTGCTCCCGCAGCTTTCGGATGCGATGAAATAGCCAACGCTGTCCCTAACGGCAATAAAAAACCATTGCCAAAAGTAAGAACAGCAATAGCCATAAAACTTGTCACAAGGGGCCATGGGCTTAGATACATTTGCAAAGCAAACAGCACACCACCTATCACAAAAATAATGTACCCTCTCCCCACAGTCTTTTCCATAGACTCGCGCTCAAAAAACCATCGCGCCAAAAGATTTCCCAAAATATAGGGAAACGAAACACCAATATAGCTATAACTAATGTGTATCGGCGATAACCCCAAAGTCGTGAGTAAAAAAGGCGACTCCACAATATAAGCAAAATAGGCAGCGTAAGAAAAACACGGAATAAGTGCATAAAAAATAAATTGTTTATTTCTGAGAACACCTAAATATGCCTTCATAAATCCTACCGGAGAAAAATGCTGCCGCTTCTGAGGAGGTAGAGTTTCGGTTAGCACAAAACAACACAGCAAAATGGTCAAAAATATAAAAAAGCTTAAAAAGATAAAAGTTGCCTGCCAATGAAAAGCCTGTATCAAAAGTCCACCAATGAAAGGTGCAAGTGCTGGTGACATTCCAATAAAAGGAAAAACAATCAAATAAAGTTTTCCAGCCGCTTTTTTATCCAACAAATCATTGATAATTGCACGACTTAAGACAAGTCCCGCACAAGCACCAAGACCTTGCAAAAAACGTAACACAAGAAAAGCGTGAATATGAACCGTATAAATCACACCAAGTGTCGTAAATAACCACAAGAATAAGCCCAATAGAAGTGTTTTTTTACGCCCAAAATTATCACTCAGCGGCCCATAAATGAGCTGTCCAAGTGCCAATGCCAACAAAAAAACCGCCACTGCACTTTGAATTTGAGATTGTGTCACTTGATAATATTGACGCATATCGCCCAGTGCTGGTAAAAAAATATCGGTAGAAATCAAACCTCCTGTTGATAAACATACGATAAGTATAATGAATGGTAATGTATATTTATGTTTCATCAGGAAAGTCACATTTCTTAAATTTAAAAATATTTAAATTTTACGTTTATAGAAAAATAATAATTTATATTTATAAATATAAATCTATTTTAACTTTATCCACAGGGAATAAAATAATAAATTTTCTTTATTCTTTTACTTTATTCGAGAATAATTCATCTTGTTGATGCATAAATCCAATGTCTGATCCGCACGCACACGCAACACGTAAATAAACACTTAGCGCTTCACTTTATAATTAATTTTAAAGCATAGCAAATCGCAATTTTAAAACTATACGCAAAAGAAGCTAAAAGATCAAAACTCTCCTTCAGAGATATATTTCCCAATCCAAAATAGCGCATTTTGTTGTATTCATGTTGCCCTATCTTCATCAGCTTTTTTTCATTGATATCATCAACAAAAACGCTCCCAAACTCTATCCCTCTCCATGATAACAACATCACTTTTCCGACAACATCTTTTATCAGAAGTGGTTTACAACGCTCAAAGAAAAAAGAAGCCACAAACTCCCTCTCCTTAAAACTACCCACGCAAATATTATTGTAACAATACAGCATATAACAATGGCTCATGGAGAAGTTTTTATCAACACAAATAATTGAGCAAACAAACTTAATAGCCCACTAATATCATAAAGCAAATTGCGCTTCTGTCTCCCCTTAAAATCTAAATTCATCTTGTCCATTTTGTTAGAATTTCATTCTACATAACCATCACCAAGTTTACTGCCTAAGCTATTGACAAACATGATATAATGGAAATTTGATAAATCATTCTGCATCTAATTTAGAAAGCAAGGAGAAGCTATTAATGAATATAACAGAACTAGCCACGTACCAATTACTTGTACCTATTAAAGTGGAAGGAAAGACATACACAGAAATCACCTTACGCCGCCCGAAATTTAAAGACTTAAAAGCAATACAGAGCAAAGAAGGCGACGAGCAATCAATTGAAATGATCGCATGTCTTTCAGGGTGGTCCTATAATGCCATCAGTAAACTTGGTGTTCGTGATTTTTTAAACATTAAAGACATTTACGGGACTTTAATAAAAAAAGTATTAAAAAAACTTGATAAAATGAATACAATCATAAAAATCCCATCCCTAAAAATCCTATCCTTAGAAACTCAATTTTCTAAACATCTCAAAAACTTTATAAACAAAGTAAATGCACCCATAAAAAGCGTAATGGATGAATGTATTTTAATCGACAGTAAACCCGAAAAACACACAAGTAACCTTTACACACATACATTTGAAACAGAATCCATGACAACTGCAAATGCAAAAGTGAAAACCTGTAGCACCTATGAACCGATTACAGTTCATAATCCCTACGTCATAAAGGGGGAACACATGACCTTTACAAAATGCACTTTCTTAGTACAAGATGGTCCATCAAACCAAATTTATCTCTCAAATCAAAGTGCTCTTACATCGTATAAAAAAACTGCGGGCGAAACTAAAAAACAAACTTTGGAGAGAATCTCGAAACTTTTGGACATTGTCTCAAAACTTTTCAACTTTCCTCTCTGGTTTTGGGAGTTTTTACTCAAAGAACTTAGAAAGTTTTTCTAGCATTGTTTTGATATAGAATAATAAGAGAAGGAAAAACAGCTTAGAACACTAATGTTTCTTCCTTCTCTTTTATCTCTCATAGCTTTTTGAATTGAATACTTTTGATATTTATTTTGAATAATTGAAGCATTCTTTTAATTATAAGTACAATATAAAAACTAAAATTTTAGAAGACGCGCTGTTTTTACAAAAAAATGAAATAATAAAATAAATACTCCAGAATTTTAAGTAATGATCACCGTCTTGTGTTCGATGTTTTCTGTCCTTTTTGGCGCATATCTATTCACTTTTGGAACATAATTGGCAAAAAGACATTGTATCTCCAGCATATTCAAGGAGATAAAACATGGAAACTCGCATT
>NZ_JBHIMA010000084.1:0-598 GCF_042193775.1 Bartonella sp. OD88NMGDW
GTTGGAGATCTTTAAAAGACAATGGAGCCGTTAAGCAAGCTTTAGAGCTTTTATGTCGTTGTAACTATATTCGTGAATTTCCTATAGAGGGGAATGAATTAGGTCGGCGTCCTGATAGACGGTATGAATGGAATCCTTTGGTTAAAAACAACAGCATAAAACAATAAAGAAATCTCTTTTGAAGTCTTTAAGACAACCACGCAAAACTCTTTTTATGGCATTCTCATCAAGGAACTTTTTTCCAAAAGCAAATGATCTGAGTGACCTTATCAGAAGAGTTTTGTCAGTCTTGTCAGTTCATTCTAGCTCTTATATTATTTTTTTTAAATGAGAGAAAATTAAAAACATTATATTTCAATATGTTAGCATTTTAACAATACAACCTATATCGATAATACAACCTTAAATACAATTAATAATATATATTTGTCAGTTTGTGTCTGTAAATTGAACTAACAAACTAGATTATTTTAGTGACTCATAAAATCTATCAAAATAATCATTATGATATTTTAAAAGCACATGCTTCATTTGTCTTTTTCCATAAAATAAACAGCAAATTTCACTATTTTGCTGATCTGATCTCTCTCATGGGCTG
>NZ_JBHIMA010000085.1:0-596 GCF_042193775.1 Bartonella sp. OD88NMGDW
GAGGTTTTTTACCAGCGTCTTTTAACCGCAACCATTACGGACCATGCCGGTAATGAAGCCGATACATTTGAAGCAGAGTTTGATGATAGTGGCAATGATTTAGAGGTTCCACAAACGGGCAACGCTCTGCAGGTGATCTTTGGCTATAAGAACAGCATCAGTGCATTTATGGGGTGTTTTGTTGTCGAGTCAGTGGTCAGTTGTGGTGGCAGTGATGGAGAGATCTTGCGCCTTTGTGGCAAAAGTGCCTCGATGCGTAAAGAACTCAAAGAACAGGCGAGTGAGCATTTTGATCACAAAACTGTTGGTGAGATTGTTGAGACACTTGCCAAACGCCATGGTTATCAAGCAAAGGTCAGTCCTCAGTTCACCAAACAAACTTTGCCTTATGTGATTCCCACAGATCAATCGGCTGTTGATTTTTTAACCCGCCTTGCTGATCGTATGCGGGCACGTTTTTTGATCAAGGACAATAAGTTTTTATTTTTAAGCGGTGACAATTTACCAGCACTCGAACTTCATAAACACGACTGTTCCAACTGGGAATTTACCCTAGAGCCACGCACGCAATATGGCACCATTGAAGCTTCTTATTT
>NZ_JBHIMA010000086.1:0-596 GCF_042193775.1 Bartonella sp. OD88NMGDW
GAGGTTTTTTACCAGCGTCTTTTAACCGCAACCATTACGGACCATGCCGGTAATGAAGCCGATACATTTGAAGCAGAATTTGATGATAGTGGCAATGATTTAGAGGTTCCACAAACGGGCAACGCTCTGCAGGTGATTTTTGGCTATGAGAACAACATCAGTGCTTTTATGGGGTGTTTTGTTGTCGAATCGGTTGTAAGTTGTGGTGGCAGTGATGGAGAGATCTTACGCCTTTGTGGCAAAAGTGCCTCGATGCGTAAAGAGCTCAAAGAACAGGTGAGTGAGCATTTTGATCACAAAACTGTTGGTGAGATTGTTGAGACACTCGCTAAACGCCATGGCTATCAAGCAAAGGTCAGTCCTCAGTTCACCCAACAAACTTTACCTTATGTGATTCGTACAGATCAATCGGCTGTTGATTTTTTAACCCGCCTTGCTGACCGTATGCGGGCACGTTTTTTGATCAAGGACAATAAGTTTTTATTTTTAAGCGGGGACAATTTACCAGCACTCGACATCCATAAACACGACTGTTCCAACTGGGAATTTACCCTAGAGCCACGCACGCAATATGGCACCATTGAAGCTTCTTATTT
>NZ_JBHIMA010000087.1:0-589 GCF_042193775.1 Bartonella sp. OD88NMGDW
AAAGACCCCGATTGTGCAACGGCAGCTTACAATGACTTTAACGAACAGTTGCATGAATTGCGTGCAGAGACGTCTCAACGTCATAACGTGACCAGAATAATACCAACGGATTTTTAGCATGGTTTATTTTCCCATTGCCGATTACAGACCAGATGTTGCGGTTGTCAACGGCAGTTTTACGGATAGCCTTGTGAATGTTTTACCGGCAGATGGCGGTTACATACCCATGCCTAGTGCAATGGTTGTTTCTAATCCTTTGGAAGAAAAGCCCTTGGGTTCAATCGCCTTTAGAAGCGGTAATGGTGTTAAGATAATCGTAGGAGGCAAGCAAAAGCTTTACAGTTATGATAGTCAAACGAAGGGTTGGAAGGACATAAGTCAAAGAGGTGTGACTTATCATGCCCATGAAGATAATCAATGGTCGTTCGCTTTGTTTGGTCAAAGAATTATTGCGGTGAATAAAAATGATAAACCACAAGTTTTTAATACCCATAGTTCTGAACGATTTGAAGATTTAGGAGGCAATCCCCCGAAAGCAGGCTTGGTGAAGGT
The DNA here is from genome assembly GCF_042193775.1 of Bartonella sp. OD88NMGDW. Lineage (NCBI taxonomy): Bacteria > Pseudomonadati > Pseudomonadota > Alphaproteobacteria > Hyphomicrobiales > Bartonellaceae > Bartonella > Bartonella sp. OD88NMGDW. The sequence goes on from NZ_JBHIMA010000087.1 coordinate 553, forward strand.
TTGGGGACCTTTTGTTTGTTTGATGCAATTGACAGAT
>NZ_JBHIMA010000088.1:0-589 GCF_042193775.1 Bartonella sp. OD88NMGDW
TAACAACCGATGGCAAATTAACGAAGCGATGATTGCGAAATTGCCTTCACGAAAAGTTAAAAAGGTTGGAAAAAAACTTTCAGAAATCTTTGACACGATGATGCCTGCTTGTTTTCCAGAGAAAGCAAACTTTTTTGAAGGAACAAAGAAAACAAGGGAAAAACAAGAAGTTGAAAGAATACTAGAAGATTTCAAACCCGATTTTCAATACGCAACTGAACAAGGATTAACGCATGATGAAGCCTTATCAGAATTTGAAAAATTTGTACGCTTTTCAAAAACCAATCCATGTCGAAATGCAAATGAACGCGATTGGCAAAGCGCTTGGGATAATTGGATTACGCATCCAGAATATGGATTGGTAATTAAGAAACACAAAAAATTAGAAACGGAAAAACTATATGCAACCGCATGCTATAAATCATCATCAAACAATTTCGTAAACAACCTTTCAGAAAGATTTAGCATACCCCCAACAGCGATCTACGCTTAAAGACACTTATGGATCAGAAATAGAGCTTTTTTCGGGAGCATCAGTCATGAAATCGTATTTAAAAGGATCCGAAAAAACAGCAAAGTAGTGAAATTT
>NZ_JBHIMA010000015.1:0-12667 GCF_042193775.1 Bartonella sp. OD88NMGDW
GGAAATAACACGATCAGCACCACTCTTATTTGCAATATTGATTGTAGCGCCTTCCGTCTCCGCACCAATCTTGATAGTCTTGCTGTCTGTATCCTGTTTAACTAGGTTATCACCTACAACCTTGTTAATCTCTTTGTTAATATTCGTGAAAGATGTCCCTACTCCTGCTAACGCATCCGCAACATTATCATACTTCTTCTCTTCAACTGTAACACCATCATCTTTGACAGCTTTAACCGTGAAACTTGGAGTGGTCCATTCACCATTCTCATACTTAGCATCACCACCAAAATATTTCGCTGTATGTTCAGCAACCTTAGTAACAGTTTCATTGGTGGTAAAAAGCTGTGAGCCATTAACCGCATCACTTGAGTCTGCAGTAATGTCTCCATTCGCAAGATACTTAATCTTGCTATTGCCTTTTTTCTCTCCTTCTCCATGCGTCGCTACAAAGGCACTATCTGCTTCGCTCCAGCTCAAAGAATCATTTTTCGCATTAGTAATCTTATTGATAATCTCTTTTTTTGCATTTGTGATAGAAGTCCCTACACCCTCAAAGGCAGAAGCTACATCAGAATAGCTTTTATCTTCTTCAGTGCCATCTTCCTTAACAGTCTTAACCTTGAAACTTGGATCTGTCCACGCTTCACCCTCATACTTGGCACCTCCGCCTAAATATTTTGCTGTATGTTCAGCAACCTTAGTAACATTTTCATTGGTGGTAAAAAGCTGTGAACCATTAACCGCATCTGTCGAGGTTCCTGAGAGTTCACCAGAACTCACACCGGCGATTGTCCGTTCTTTACCGTCTTTGTTTAAAATACTTAGTTTAGTGCCGCCTGATGCCTTACCAATGGTGATAACAGTCGATTCCCCCGAACGGAGACTACGCGCTAAAGTAATCTCTTCTTCTTCCTTAACAAGGATACTATCTCTTACATCAGCAATTTCCTTATTTGTTGTAAATAACTGCGATCCATTCACTGCCTGTTGTGAAGTCTCAGTGAGTTCTGCAGCCTTAACTTTCTTTATCTCTTTACCTCCAGCATCAATACCATCGGTCGTTATTTTCGGACCATCAGTAATGACCAGACCTTTTGCATCTAGGGTGGTTGTGCCTGCCTTTAAGCTCGTTAATGTAACATCTTGAGCCAAATCAAATTTTAGTTTATTGTCATCTTTGCCTTTTGTAATGTTAAGATTTGTACTTCCAGTGGAAAAATCTACTCCGCTATCCATAATGACTGTTTTAGCATCTTTACCACCAACAGAGAGTTTCCAACCGTTTTCTCTTACGACCCTTTCTAAGTCTTTCAATTGTATTACATTCACTGCGTCTGAATCTTCACTACCAGCCGCTACACCTGTAATTTGGCGCGTTTTGCCAGCAGCAACATCACCAACACTAACAGCACCTAATGTAGATTTCCAATAAGATGCCGTATTTACTGCAGGTCCCTGCAGCACAGAAGTATAACCCGGAACACCAGCAGCAATATTAGCGATAGAATAATCCCCTAAAGAAACACTTCCTTCTGTCCTTGCTTCTGCATAAAAACCCAAAGCAGTAGAATACTTTGCGATTGACTTTGCACGATGACCTATAGCAGTCGTAGCATACTCTAAAGCTTTAGAAACAGCACCAACGGCTGTGGAATAATCACTTGCCGCTGTTGTATGATCATCCTTCCCATTAGTTTCATAAAACTCAGAACCTATTGCGACACTGCTTTTACCCAAGGCATGAGCTGTGTAACCTATAGCAATGGTATCCTGTTTTGAGGCCAGCGAATCATGGCCTATAGCAATACCTCTATCCCCTGTTGAATTTGCACGATTACCTATAGCTGTACTATTTGTTGCTGTAGCATTTGTAAAGGCACCTATAGCAATACCTCTATCCCCTGTTGAATTTGCACGATTACCTATAGCTGTACTATTTGTTGCTGTAGCATTTGTAAAGGCACCTATAGCAATAGCATCATCAGCTTTTACTGTTGCGCTAACACCAATACCGATCCCCTCATAATTTTTAACATCAGCTGATAAACCGATAGCTATTGCTCTTTCAGCTACTGCCTTCGCCGCAACACAACCAAGTATACCATTTGCATTCATACAATCTGGGTCAAATGCACCTATTGCAATACTTGAGTAAGTAGTTGCCTTTGCTTTATCGCCCAACATAACACCTTTATCATCTTTCGTGTCTCGCTGCAGTTCACTAACAGGAATGAGTTGTCTTGGTGTCAAAGTATTTATTGTGGAATTATTATCACTGTTACTAGAAAGAGTATTGACCAGAAAATTTGCGTAGTCACTGGTAGCATCCACCTTAGGTGTTGTCGCAACATTCAACGCTGTTATATAATTTTCCTTTGATGCATTAGAAGCATCTAACTCACTATTATCGCCATCATAAGCAGAGATAACATTTCGTGGAGCTCCTACAACAGCGCTCTCGACACCTTCAAGGAATATTTTGCTTACATCGACATTTGCCGAAAAACTAGGAGAAACATTCGATAAAAACGCAACTATTGCAGCCAACAAAAGCGCCCTCACCAAAGACAACGGATAAGGAAAATGAATCCCATTTGCATCATCGTGTGCTAGTGTGGCATATGATTTTTTCATAATAAATTCTCCAATGAAAAAACTTAAAAACACCTCCAAAACATAAAAAAGACACATTTTAGCATTATTGATCTTCTCGGAATTCAGAATGGAGGATCGTTGCTTAGCGTGTGAACGTTTTGAGTCTTTGATCTTGTTTTGTTTGTGCTTTCTGTATTGAGACTTAAATGTTTGTTTTTGGTTCATGTTTTGTGGACATAAAGGTAATGCATTTAAAGTCTATGGGTTTTGATGTGCTGTTTTTCCTAAATAAAAAAGAGGTATTGCATATTTAATATTACTTTTTACTTTGTAGTCTCTACTATAAAATCCTTTGAAAAAGGTTTTAGTTTTATTAGAAAGCATTTTTTTGTTAATAACAAGTAAAGTAGAAAGAAATTGTAATACGTTCGGGATATAGATTCCTTGGAAAATCGTTTTTTATTTAGGTTTTCTCTTTTTAAAATGTCATGTAATGATATATGCGTGATTTTGTGATGTGCCTTTTATTTTTACGCACTACTTATCTCCCCCTGAAAGTTATTTCATCAAAATGAGTCTTACTAATACACATTTCCGTATTATTATAGACTGTTCAAGAAAATAGCAACATAAAAATATAACTTTTTAGCAATATGGATTCTATTTGTGATATTTTTGCAATAAAAGCATATAAGGGTCTTCTATAAAACCTTAAAGTTTATATCGTCATCAAATATTATGCTTATCTCTAGATAAATACTGTACGTCTGTAAAAAAAATCACCCTCATTTCAATAAATAAGGGTGATTATTTGGTTCTGTTTTCGTTGTTCGTATTATTTTATTTTCAGAGTAATTGCTCCACCTATTCCCCAGTGACCACCAGCACTCGTAGCAGAGAGATTAGAGCGGATTTTTCCGTTCTCAGATGTATAACCAGCACCAAGAGCAAACGCAGATTGTCCACGCCATGCCCCGCTACCAAATGAGACACTCAAAGATCCTGGGTCGTCGAAGTAACGTAGGTTGGATACTGCTAGACCAACAGCGGCTGCTTGTCTTGCCTCTTTGCGTACACTCTTAATGTCATAACTTAAAATATTAAACTTCATATCTGTATATTGGTTAGCCCGATCAACAGCATCATCAATAGCATCGATAACGATATTATTCACCCGTTGATCTGTGTAGTGCTTTGATTGATCAAGAACAATTTTCATCTGCTGCTCAGTGTAGCCATGGAGCTGACCACCATTTACAGCTTCTTTTGATCCCTTCTCAATACGACCATCCGCAACATTATCAATCATAACAGGTTCACTTTCGTTGCCACCTTTTAGAGTAATCTTATTGGTCTTTTTACCATCAGCATCTTTATCATAGTTAACTGCACCATCAGAAAGATTATTAACCGTGTTCTCAATATTATCAACTCTGTTTTCAATATGGAAAACCGTTTCACCAATATCCGTAACCGTAGCGGAAATATTGTCGACTCTGTTTTCGATATGCTTAATATCTTTCTCAACGCCAGTGATACGTTCGTTGGTCTGCCAAAGCTGTCCGCCATTGACTGCATCTTTTGAACCTTCTGCAATTTTACCATCTGCTACATTGATAATCTTACTTTGTTGACCATCATGACTAGCGTCATAGGCTTTTTTCTGTTCATTCCAATTTAAACCATTGGACGAGACATTGTTTTCAACATTTTGAATGCGATTGTTTATCTTGGACATACTCTCACTCACGCCGTCAAAAGCATTGGCAACGTCATGATAGGTCTTCTTCTCACCAGAACTGCCGTCATTATTGAATTGTGCTATCTTGAAAGTAGGAGCGATCCATTGTCCATTATTATAGCCAGCGCCACCACCAAAATACGCAGCAAGCTGATTACTCATCAAATAAAGTTGCGAACCATTTACAGCATCCGTTGAGTTAGCAGAAATGTCTCCATTCGCAAGAAACTTAATTTTGCTATTGGTTCTTTCCTCTCCATGCTGTGCTACAAATGCCTGCTCATCACCGCTCCACAACAAGGCATCCCCTTTGACTTCTTGAGTAATATTATTGATTTGTTGTGTAAAATCATTGACCACATTCGTTAAATGATCATTCACATGCTTCACATTTGCATCAAGACCCGTCAAAGCGTCACCAACATTTTCAAAGGTTTTCTGAACCACCTTACCATCCGCAGAAACTGTAGATAAATTATACTCTGGTCCCCCAAAATAACCATCACTAAATTCCGCATTCCCACCAAAGTAATTTGCTATATCTTGGGAGATTTGATTAATTTGGTCCCCATTTACTGCATCGGTTGAATATTCAGCAATTTCGCCAGCTTTGACATTAAGGAGAGCTACTGGCTCTTTATTTTTATCGCCACCTAAAGTTATACTACCATAATTAACAGCACCATTTTCTTTATCGTAGAGAACTGCAGCAGCTGTTGTGAGATTAATATCCTTAGAAATCTTCTCTATACTTTTATCAAGCTGTTCTTTATTAACAGCTTCATCATTCCGCTCTGCAGCTTTTACACCGGAAATTGTACGAGCATCACCGTTCTTATTCGCAACATTGATTTTAGTTCCACCTGTTGCTTTACCAACAGTGATAGTACCTTCATTTTCCTCCTGCTTAACGAGGCTATTTTTCGTCGCATTCGTAATCTGATTTTGGATATTCGTGATAGAATTATCAACAGTACTAAAAGCAGATCCAAAATCATTATGTGGTTTGCCCTGAATAGTATACGTTGGCGCTTTACCATTAGATACATCTGCACCACCACCAAAATATTTTGATATATTTTTAGCAATTGTTGAAAGATTATTTGTGACAGTGGTAACATTCTGATTGGTCTCAAAGAGTTGTGAACCATTTACAGCATCGGTTGAATCTTCAGAAATATCTCCATTCGCAAGATACTTAATCTTGCTATTGGTTCTTCCCTCTCCATGCTGTGCTACAAATGCTTTCTCATCATTATTCCACAACAAGGCATCCCCTTTGACTTCTTGAGTAATATTATTGATTTGTTGTGTAAAATCATTTGTCACATTTATTAAATGATCATTCACATTCTTTACATTTGCATCAAGACCCGTCAAAGCGTCACCAACATTTTCAAAGGTTTTCTGAACCACCTTACCATCCGCAGAAACTGTAGATAAATTATACTCTGGTCCCCCAAAATAACCATCACTAAATTCCGCATTCCCACCAAAGTAATTTGCTATATCTTGGGAGATTTGATTAATTTGGTCCCCATTTACTGCATCGGTTGAATATTCAGCAATTTCGCCAGCTTTGACATTAAGGAGAGCTACTGGCTCTTTATTTTTATCGCCACCTAAAGTTATACTACCATAATTAACAGCACCATTTTCTTTATCGTAGAGAACTGCAGCAGCTGTTGTGAGATTAATATCCTTAGAAATCTTCTCTATACTTTTATCAAGCTGTTCTTTATTAACAGCTTCATCATTCCGCTCTGCAGCTTTTACACCGGAAATTGTACGAGCATCACCGTTCTTATTCGCAACATTGATTTTAGTTCCACCTGTTGCTTTACCAACAGTGATAGTACCTTCATTTTCCTCCTGCTTAACGAGGCTATTTTTCGTCGCATTCGTAATCTGATTTTGGATATTCGTGATAGAATTATCAACAGTACTAAAAGCAGAACCAATGTCGTTATATTCAGTGTTCTGAATCGTATAGGTTGGTGCTTTATTAGTGACCACATCTGCACCACCGCCCAAATATTGAGATGTATTTTGAGAAATTTTTGCTAGATCATTCGTAACAGTGGCAATATTCTGATTAGTCGTAAAGAGCTGCGAACCATTTACAGCATCTGTTGAGTTAGCAGAAATGTCTCCATCCTTCAAAAATGTGAGTTTGCTGTCTGTCTTCTCTCCGTTTGCTTCATGAAGAGCAACAAATGCTTGTTCATTTTCGCTCCACAAAAGAGAATCTTTAGAAACACCTTCAATTTTCTGAGTAAAGTCATTGACTACATATGTTAAGCGACTATTCACATTCTTTACATTTGCATCAAGCCCTGTCAAAGCTTCACCAACATTATAAAAGACTTTCTGTTCTCTAGAACCATCCGCAGAAACAGTAGATAAATTATACTGTGGTCCTACAAAAGCACCATCGACAAATTCGGCATCACCACCAAAAATGCCTGCTACATCTGCGGATATTTTATTAATCTGGCTGCCATTAATTGCATCATTCGACCCTTCTGCAACTGTACCAGCTTGTACATTATGGAGAGCAACTGGTGCCGTAGTCTTATCACCACCCAAAGTCACACTATTATAATTAATGGTGCCATCTGCATCTTTATCATAAAGAACCGCAAAGCTATTTGCTTCTTTAATGACCTTAATACTGTCCGTGATATCTGCAATTTCACCATCAAGTTGTTTTTTATTAACAGCTTCATCATCATTAACTGCTTCTTTCACACCGGAAATTATCCTATCTTCACCCGATTTGTTTGCAACATTGATTTCAGACCCCCCTGTTGCTATACCAATGGTGATACGACCTTCTTCTCCACCATCTTGCTTGACAAGACTATTTGCTGCTATTTGATTTTTTATCTCTTGTAGCTGCGCAAAATTCACTGCATCAGTATCTTCTTCTCCGTTTGCAACTCCTGTAATCTGTTTATTGCCAGCATCAATACCATCCACAGTTATTTTAGCCCCATCAGCAAACAGAAAGCCATCACTACTCATAGAGGCGTTCCCTGCAGTGACACTTGCCACTGTAATATTCTTAGCTAGATCAAATTTTACATTATTGTCTTTCGCACCTTTTGTAATCGTAAGGTTGTCACTTGCAACTGACAAATCTACAGTATCTTTTATACCAACGGCTTTAGCATCTTTACCCCCAACGGATAGGTTCCAACCTTGGTCTACGTATTTTTGTAATGATCCTAACTGCGCAACATTCACAGCATCAGTACTATAAGTACCAGCTGCCACCCCTTCAAGCTGGCGCGTCATCTTATTTACATCATTACCAATAGTTGCTGGCCCCGCATTACTTTTCCATATCTCATTATCTACCTTTGACGGGCTTTTAGTGAGAAAATCGAAACCGGGAGCACCCGCACCCGCCTTACTCGAAGAACCGTCCCCAAGAATAACCTTTCCATACGCCCGCGTTTCAGGCCCAGACCCCATAACAGTTTCATTACTATCGGCCCTCACTCGTGAAGAATAAGCATTTAAGAATGCATCCCTAATATCATCTTGGTTATTATATCCGGCATCTATCGCGATATTACCTAGTCCTAAAGCGTGCGCTGTAGAGTCTATAGCAACACTTTTCCCCTTTGCCGTATATTTCTCTGGATCTAAAATAACAGCGCCACCCACTGTAAAGATATTTTGCGCATCTTTCCATACAGACCTTCCGTCGACTGTTAAAACATTTATGACAGAATTTTCCCCCCCCATACCACTTGTATAATCATTATAAGCAGAAAGAGTACTTTGCGGATAAACCACGGCAGCATTCTTCACATTTTCAAGAGATGCTTTTGTTAAATCGAGATTTGCTGAAAAAACAGGAGAAGCATTCGATAAAAATAATGCCACCGCAGTTCCTAACGAAGCTACTTTAAACAATGATGATCGATGATGTGAACGAGAAAAACTCAAATCACGTAGATTTTGTGTAGTATATATTTTCATAATACCCCCTCATAATAATAGATTAAAAACACAAAAAAGGTATGCTCTAGAACTCTAAAGCTTTCTTATTTCCCTTGCGTGTTCCTGCTTTTACAGCGTGTTTTAGGACATAAATAAAATTAAGACATAAACTGTTGTTTCTACAGCGTCTTTAGAGGGTAGTTAGAGGCAAGTTCGTGAAAGTCAATTTAAGGAAGGTAAAAAAACACTTAATATTAGAATTAATTTCGTTTTTTCTATCAAAGGTTGTGTGTCGTTTTTAGCTTTGACCTCTTTGAAAGAGATATAATTTTTGTACCTATTGATCATCCGTTTAGGCATCAGTTTATTTTTCGTGAATAAGATTTTTTACTTCATTAGAGGATTTATGAAAGCTTTTTACTAAAATGCCCCCGCTTTGATGAGGCAAGGGCAAAGAGCATATTTAAGAAAAGTTTTTTGCTTATCTAGTTCAGTATTAAATTAAGCCCAATACCTACACCCCAATGACCACCAGAACTCGTTGCGGAGAGATTGGAGCAGATTTTTCCATCTTCTGACATATAACCGGCGCCAATAGCAAATGCGGATTGACTGCGCCATAAACCACCACCAAATGATAGACTGATTTTTCCAGGAGTATCATCATAACTTAAATTAGACACTGCTAAACCAATCGCTGCTGCTTGTCTTGCCTCTTTCCGAACATCCTCAACAGTATAACTTAACGTTGCAAACTTCATATCCGTATACGAATTAGCCTCACTAACTCCATCTTTTACAAGATGAGAAACTTGCTCATCCGTATACTTATTGGCATCTTCAAGAACCGTCTTCATCTGCTTTTTCGTATAATCATATAACTGACCACCATTTACTGCTTCTTTCGAGCTTTCTCCTACCTTCCCACCCCCCTACCTCTACATTGATAATCTTACTCGCCTTCTTATTCTTATCAACGCCACGACCTGCATTAAATGCATTAGCAATATCGTTATAGCTTTTTTTTCGTCTTTTCCATGCCGAGCCACAAATGCCCCTGCTCCATTACTCCATAACAAAGCATTTTTCTCGATGTTGCCAGAAATTTCATTATGAAGCTTCGCGAAAACACTATTTATGCCAGCAAAAGCTGCTGCAATATTATCATAGCTGTTCTCTTCAAAGGTTCTATAGCTTGAAATTTGGTGCTGTCCATTCTTTATTCTCATATCTAGCACCACCGCCAAAATATTTTGCACGCGTTTGATTTAGTGAATAAAGCTGTCCACCCCGTCACAGCATCCGTGGAACTCTTTGTAATAGCTCCTGCCGAAAGGGATGTGATCTTGCTGTTTTCTTGCTTCTCTCCATGTTTTGCAACAAAAGCTTGATCCTTTGTGCTCCATGACAAAGAATCCTGCACATCCCCTCAGAGACTCCTTTAATACGATTATTGATATTCTTGATATTGTCATCAAGACTTGTAAAATAAGTTAGAGTGGCTATATGATTTCTCTATTACCGTACCTTTTTCATCAATCTGATGATAATTTATAAGTAAGAGCTGTAAAAATACCGTCGCTACAAGATGCTCCACTACCTAAAGATTTCGCAACTTTATCACCCAATGAATAAAGCTGACCGCCATTGACAACATCAGTGGAATTTTTCGTAATTTTATTTGCTACAGTATGAAGTGCAGCGGGAGCTGTAGTTTTTCCAAAAGTCACACCTTCATAATTAATAGTGCCATTTTCATTATTTGCTTTATCATAATAAACAACAGCAGAATCATTAGCAAGTTTCTCTAAACTTTCTTCAAGCTGTTTTTTTACTAACAGCATCATTGATGCTTTATCTCTCTTTGCTTTCTTAACACCAGAAATTATCCGTAATTTATCACTTTTATTCGCAATATCAATTTTATCACCATCTATATCCTTACCAATGGTAATGTGTTTCGTTGCTGTTTCCTGTTTTACAAAAATACTCACTGCTACTTATTTTTTTACTTCCTTCAGTTGTGAAAAATTCACTGCATCAGTATTGCGAGTTCCTTCTGCAACATTTGTTACTTTTTACTTGCCGCATTAATACTACCGGTAGTTATTTGCGGGCCATCAATAATTACTAAGCCTATTGCATCTACTTTTGTTTTCTCTCCTAATGTTATGCTTTTCAATACTATGTCATTAGCCAAACCAAATATGAGCTTATTTTCATCGTCCTTATCTCTTTGTAACCCTGAGATTACTTCCTCCGAATGAAAATTTATTGTACTATCTGGCACCAAAATCTTTAGCTGTCTCACCAGCAATAGACAGTTTCCAACCTTTTTTCTTACGACTTCTTCTAAATCCTGCAACTGTCTAAGGTTCACTGCATCGGCAGGTTTGCTACCAGCTGCTACGCCTATAATTTGTCGCGTTATGTTCTTACTAAGAATACCAATATTCACTTCACCTTTCGTACTTTTCTATTGAGATTCGGTGTTTTTAGCCGGTCCTTGCAGAAGAGACATATACCCAAAAACGCCAGCAGCCCTACCAGGTACAGAGTTGTTCCCGATAGCAACACCCCATCAACCGTCACGTTAGAATAGGAACCTATAAAATAGCTTCTTGAGAAAATGCATATGCACCCAAGAGCAATCGAACCATACCCTAGGGCTTTAGAAACGGCTCCTACAGCTATTGAATAATCACTCTTCGCAGTTGTATAATTATTATCTCCATATTTGCTCTTCTTATTATATTCACCACCTATTGCGACACTGCTTTTCCCCAAAGCGTGAGCCATATTGCCTACAGTAACGCTCCATTCTTTTTCCCCTTGCGTTCCACTACCTAAAGCAATACTTGTGTTTGGAGTACGTTGCATACCTGTAAATCGTTGCATTCTTGTAATGAAATCATGTCGCAAGGTGTCAGATCCATCGATAATCCTTGCATCTTCGTTGTTTTCAGAACTCATTGTAATTGTAGAGTTATTGTTCATAACCAATTGCGAATCGGTAAGAAATCTCTCACTAAAACCATCCTTACTCTTAATAGAAAGCGTATTGACGAGAAAATTGATATAGCCACTATAATCTGTAGAATCATCCACTATTGGTGCCATTGCTGCTGTATTAAGTGCTGTTAAATAACTTGCTTTTAATAAATCAAAACCTTTTGAGAGAGCCCCAATGCTGTTAGAGTTAGCATACACAGAAAGGAGCATTTTTCCTTGAGAATAGCTCTTTGTTGCTTTTTCCATGGCTTGAAGCAGCTGTTCTATTATATCAATTTTTCGCCAAAACAGGAATAGCATTCGATAAAAAAACAACTATCACAACTCCCAATGAAAACGTTGCTACAAACAACCGATAAAATAAACGCTGAAAACTTGAGCTATTTCCCTTGAATATGATCAATAATTTTTTCATAACAAACCCTTAACAAAAAACCATGTCTAAAACATAAAAAGACATATTTTGAATTGTAAAAATTTGCACTATTTGCTTTTCATACTCGTAATTAGATTAAAACAATTTGGAGAAATTAAACTTTTACTATGAAGCTACAAAAAAGGAAACTGATTAAAAAAACATAATATTTTGAATTATTCTATTCTTAAGATAATTTGTCATTTAAAAAACAAGACTTTCAATGAAAAGTTATAACGATATCAACATAAAGCATACGTTTAAAACTATACGCAAATAAAAGCTAAAACTGTCTTCTTTTAATAAAGGGTATATTCGTATTTACATTGCTTGAAGCATTTTAATAAATCAAAATAATAGGATAGAGCAATAAGATTATTACCTAATTATCAAAGAAAAATAGCAATCAATTTTTTGAATCTTTACCACTAAGGTCTTTTATTCTCAACAAAATTTGTAATAAGCTTTTTATATTCGGATTTTATATAATTACGAGAGTTTTTACATTTAGAATAGCTTTAGAGAACTCTGGAAGAAGGTAAAAAAATTGCCCTTTTCTTAAATAAGAAAAAGGCAATTCAATTTTATGGATTTAATCGTTTATTAGTTGAGTATCACATTAACCCCTGCACTTATACCCCAGTGCCCTCCAGAAGTGGTAATTGACAAGTTGGAACCAATATCACCGTTCTCTGAAGTATAACCTGCACCAAAAGCAAAAGCAGATTGACTGCGCCACAAACCACTCCCAAATGCGATTGTTAATTTTCCAGGAATATCACTATAGCGTAAACCAGCTACCGCTAAACCAACAGCTGCTGCTTGTCTTGCCTCTTTTCGAACATCCTCAACAGCATAACTTAATGTCGAAAACTTCATATCCGTATACGAATTAGCCTCATTAACTCCATCTTTTACAATATGAGAAACTTTCTCATCCGTATACT
>NZ_JBHIMA010000089.1:0-573 GCF_042193775.1 Bartonella sp. OD88NMGDW
TTTGTTTTTCCTCTACAGAAAGAATGACAAACTTACCTAAGATTTTGCCTTGACCGGTAACAAGAATGTGAGGTCCCATATGCGCTATTTGTCGCAAATATTCGATTTGTCCGTGACCACCTTTGAAATCTGGATAAATCACGCCTGCTAAAGAAAATTCCGCATTTGCAACAGCAGGCAATTGAAGAGCAGCTTTTCGCCCCAATCGCCCTTGCTCTACCCATGGAACTCCATAAGACATATCAAGTGTTTGATAAGCTGCTGTTTCAATGGAAAAAATAAAACCACCCAAAGCTAACATCATGGTATTTAATCCGAAAGGCTAGAGGCTATGGCTAAACGTTGCTGTTTTGCATAGCGTTCAAGTGCTTGATTGACAGCGTCTCTGATTTCGTCCTTGAGACCATTTGGTACTGAAATATTGAGATTTGTAATGGTTACACGGGCGTCTACTTCAACGGGTTTATGAACCGTAATGGGCTTTGGAGCTTTAAAGGCACCCACTTTATTTGTTGCCTGCATTTGTCCTGTTTCAACGACACTTGTATTAAAACCACTCTTGCGTTTTTCAGG
>NZ_JBHIMA010000090.1:0-564 GCF_042193775.1 Bartonella sp. OD88NMGDW
ACCTATAGTGTCCTTCTCCATGGTCCCGTGGTGATCACCACGATCAATAAAGACCACGACTATATTAGTCGCTCTGGTCAATCCCAGCGCATCCGCTATTCCATTACTCTCTTGCCCTTTTTTAATGGCGGAAAACCACAAGGTCAATATCAGGTGGGACAAACCCAAGTGGGACAAATTCTATGAAGATACCAGAAAAGCATGTTGTTGTAGAGCTAGAGGATATGAGTCTTGATCTTATCTGCTTTCACCATGCCATGGCAGTGTTCAGAGACCGGAGGCAAGCTGGTTTACTCAAAGGCTATTTAGAAGCCACCTTGGAAGCTAATCCAGAGATTGCCAAATATGGTGTGTTTTTACCGCGGGGCTTAAAGGTCATTCTGCCTGAGTTTGTGTTGTCTAATCCCCAAAGCATGGTGAAGAGGTTATGGGATTAATGCGCACATACCCCTTTATTGTGGTCAAGGTGGGAGATAAACCTGTTCATGAGGTTTTTTACCAGCGTCTTTTAACCGCAACCATTACGGACCATGCCGGTAATGAAGCCGATACATTTGAAGCAGA
>NZ_JBHIMA010000016.1:0-7154 GCF_042193775.1 Bartonella sp. OD88NMGDW
TCCCCATGGATCAAAAGTCTATCGGTTTTTTGGTCATTTATTGCAGCACCATCACTCCAAGCAATGTTGAAGTAAATCTTTGCATCACCCGTTGCGTTGTAGACTTCTTGCGTGTCTGGTTTACCAGAGCCTATATGTAATGTGTGATAATGCTCTTCTGTTGGTCCATTAAAAACAATAGTACTGTTGTTAAGATTGAGCGTGGAAATATCAGAACGAGATCTTTGAGCAATATCAAGCAGATTGCCATCATCATCTTTTTCGTTTGTGCTGGTTTTTACAATCCATTGTGTATTGTTTTGCAAATTAAAGATTGTTTTAGGACTGTTAATAACTTTTGCTCTACCCTCTAATATGGAGTTATCAGAATTGAGTGTAAAAGCTAAACCATTTTCTTCAGCTGAAGCTTTGGTTACTAATAGAACGTCAGCACGGATTTCTGATTTTTTGCCAAGATTGACTGTGCCGGTTGACTCATCTACGTTAATTCCAATGCCGTTTTTAATGTGAAGCTTTGCGTTGGTTAAATTGATTTCTGAGGTTGTATCTTCTTCAGGATTTTCAAATTTTATGCCATTTCTCTCTGCTGTTGCAAAAATATTTGTTGTATCAATATGCCCACCGTTTTCAACAGCCAATGCTGCCTCTTTTCCCGTTATGTTTCCTTGCGTCATTGTGATGGTGGAATCTAGTCCACTTGCATGGAGCCCATAACCATTAGATGATGTAATTTTGGCATCATCGGTTAAAGCAATGGTGCTGCCACTCTCTGCGTTAATCCCTATATCGTTTCCAACAAATGATCCTCCTGATATTGTGATTTTAGAATGATCCATTGCATATACGCCGAATTTTGCATTTGTAATGTGTACATTTTTTAAAGTGACATTGCTTGCTTGGGAATTTAATCCTGTAAACACTACCGTTTCACCTTTTTGACTGCTCGATATTGTCACATCTTCCAACTTATTTTCATTGCTTTTACTGTCATAAAAGGTAGCACCAACTGTAGAAGTTGTAATAGTTCCTCCGGTCATTTTAATTATAGCATTTTTTTCTGCATAAAGCCCAAGAAAAGCATGATCAATTTCTGTTCCATGCAATTCGATCATACTATCAGGGCCGCTGGCATTTGCACCAGCTCCACCACCTGTGGCTACTGAGAGAGAAACATCTGTAACATTAATGTGTCCACCGTTTTCAGCAGTTAATGCTGCATAAATTCCTCCTTTAACTTTTCCTTTCGTCATTTTGATTGTGCTATTGTCTTTTGCCCAGAGCCCAGTGTTATCAGATGATGTAATTTTAGAATCATTTATAGTGATTGTGCCGCCGTTTTGCGCAAATATTGTTGCTTGTTTTGAAACAAATGATCCCCCAGAGACTGTTATTGTAGAGTTATTATCTGAAATGATAGCATTTTTTGCTTGAGTCACTTTGACATTATCTAAAGTAACAAGACTTTTATCTTTTGCTTCTACTCCAATGATTAATAATTCTCCCTCTTTATTACTTGATATTTCTACATTCTTTAGTTTGTTGTTTTCGTTTTTACTTCTCGAGAAGGAAGCACCAGCGTATGAGGATTTAATGGAACCGCCATTCATAGAGATTGAGCCACCTTCTTGTGCCCAGAGTCCAGTGTCATTAGATGATGTAATTTTAGAATCATTTATAGTTATTGAGCTGCCATTTTGCGCAGATATTGTTGCTAGTTTTGCATCAAATGATCCTCCAGTAATCTCTATTTTAGAATTACTATCTGAAACAATGGCGTTTTCTGCTTGTTTTACGTTTACATTTTCTAGAGAGACTATACTTTCTTTTCCTGCATTGATTCCATTGACTAGTAGCTCATTCTCTTTATTGCTGGATATTATTACATTCTTCAGTTTGTTTTTGTTGCTTTTACTTTCCGTAAAGCGAGCACCAACGTATGAAGCATTAATGGAGCCTCCATTCATACTGATTGCACCCTCTTTTTTTGTCTGAAGTCCAATTATACTATTTTTAATCTTTGTATCATCTCCAGTTAACTCAATTAGACTATCTTTACCCTCAGAAAATGCACCAAAACCACTTGTAATTGATTCGTTATTTTCAATGGGATCGGCGCCATCTATTGTTAGGGTAACATTTTCTACCGTAATGTGTCCGCCATTTTTTGCTCCAACGACTCCTGTTTTTCCAGTTACTTCTCCTCCGGTCATGTTGATTGTGGATTCTTGTTCTGCCATGAGCCCAACGTTATCAGATGATGTAACTTTAGTATTGTCTTTTAAAGTGATTGTGCTGCCGTTTTCAGCGTGTATAGTTACCTTTTTAGAGTCAAACTCTCCTTTAGAGATTGTTATTTCAGAATTACTATCTGCAGATATACCACTGTCTGCTTGAGAGAATCTTACACCTTCTAAATCAACTTTACTGCTCTTCTCTGCTTTTACTCCAAAGAGTATAGGTGTTCCGCCTTCATTACTTGATATTTCTACATCCTTTAGTTTGTTCTTGTCGCTATTACTATTCAAAAAGTAAGCACCAGCTTGTGAAGCTTTAATGGAACCTCCATTCATAGAGATTGAGCCACCATTTTGTGCCATGAGTCCAGAGTTATTAGATGATGTAATTTGAGCGCCCTCTATAGTGATGTCACTGTTTTTCAAGGCAGCTATTGTTGCCTCTTTTGAAGCGAATGAGCCTCCAGTGACCTTTACTTTAGAACTATTATTTGCAAGAATAGCGTTTTCTGCTTGTTTTACGGTTACATCTTCTAAAGTGACTGTACTGTTCTCTTGTACGGTTACTCCAAAGGTTATTTGTTTTCCGTCTTCATTACTTGATATTGTTACACCTTTCAGCTTATTTTTGTCGCTGTTACTGTTCAAGAAGCTAGCACCAGCGTGGGAAGCATTAATAGATCCTCCAGTCATGGAGATCGTGCCACTTTCTTTTGCCCAGAGTCCAGAGTCGTCAGATGATGTAATCGTAGAATCGTTTATAGTGACTTTGCTGTTTTGCGAGGCAACTATTGTTGCTTCTTTTGAAGCAAATGAACCTCCAGTGATTGTTATTGTAGAGCCACCTTTTGCACTTACAGCATTGTTTGTTTGTTTTATGATTACATCCTTTAAAGTGACTGTACTGTTTTCTGCTCCTGCTCCGAATCCCAGTAGTGTTTTATCATCACCGCTTGATATTGTTACATTTTCCAGCTTGTTTTTGTCGCTGTTACTGTTCATGAAGATCGCACCAAAATCAGAAGCATTAATGGAGCCTCCAGTTATGGAGATCGTGCCACCGTTTTTTGCTTCAACACCTACGATAATGGCAGAATCAGTTCCTTTAATGGTTGTTTTATCCCCCGTTAATGTGATCATACTGTTCTTGCCTTCAGCTGTTACAGCAGCGGGTGATTCTAAAGAAGATGATCCGGGAGGAGGGGTGATACCGCCTTCGCTGGGGCCTTTATTGGTGTCTTTATTTCCGGTTACTGTTAAATTTTCACCAGTGATTTTGCCACTTTCTTTTGCATGAAGAATTTCATAGGACTTTCCGGTTTCTCCGATGACGCTTTGTCCTTCTCCTGAAGCTTCAAGAGATTCAGCATGTGCATTGGAATAGATACTAGAGAGTATGATCGCGACTGTTGCTGTATATGATAAAAGGGATTTTTTATACATCCGTATTCTCCTTTGAAGTCCCCAATATTCATTTCCCCACCGACCTCATAAGAAGAATAGAAAATGAGTTACTGTTCTTAGTGTTGTTACATTACCTCTAGCTCGGTAAGCTATTTTTACTTCTCTGTCAAATATTTTAAATAATCTTCATGAAAATGCATATTATGTATAGTTTATTTTTTATTAAATGAGTTTATTGATTTTCTGTTTGTAGTGGGATTATTTTTTATATCTTGATAAAATAATAAACATAATTTTTGATAATTACTTAGAGTTCTTTATGTCTCTTAAGACATTTTATAATAATTATTCGAATATATTTTACGATCCTATCGTTTATAGTTTTTTGTGTTTTTTCTTGTTTGAATATTTTATAGATAAAAAATTTGTTTGAGTTTTCAGATGAGGGGAAAGTTTCTTATAATTGCTTATCTTATTGAGGGCGATAAAACAGACATATCTTCAGTTTAAAAACGTAATTAATAAAGAGCTTTATGTTAAAGCTTTAAATGAAAGGTACTTTGGTTAATAAAACTGCAAAACTGCATTTTTATTAAAAGGTTTCCGCTTTCATTATTTGTGGGTTTTAATATATTCTGGATAAAAATACCTTATATTTTTCTTGATAAAAAGGCAGGGGGTAGTTTTAGTGTCATTAGGATTTATATAAAGCGAAAAGGCAGCACATTGAGCTGCCTTTTTGTTAAATTGAATAGAATGAATAGGCTATTTTTACAGCCTTGTCTTAAAACTGATAGCGTATTCCACCTGAAAAGCTAGCACCACTTATACCAGTTTTCTGAAGCTTTTGTTGATAGCTTACATCACCATGAAGGGAGAAATTGTGAGACAGTTGTGCATTGATGCCAATGCCGCCTTCAATTGCAGGTCCCATAGGATCAAGGTCAAAGTCTCTACCAATATGAATGGTACCATCATCACCAAAGGTTTTGATCAAGTTTACTTTTCCATAGAAAGACATAGGACGGCTGTTTTCAGTGGAAATGGTTTTGGTCAAACGTCCACCAACACGGATTAACCATTGAGAAGGATTGTTCATATCAACAGTGAAATTATCAGCATCTTCAATGGTGTTAAACATCAAATGTTGATAGGCAATTTGTGCTTGTGGCTCAAATGTTAAACCTTCCATTCCGGTTGCAAATTCTTTGCCAACAGTGGTGGAGATACTCAACATTTTGGCATCGTTCAATTTTGCGGTATTGCCTCTGATGGCATTGGCGATATGCCCTTTTAGGATACCATAGGACAAGAGTGCATCGATGTAGAAACCACTGTTATGCTGTATACTGCCATAGGCTGTAATGGCCCATTTATCCAGCGTGTTCTTTCCTGCATCTTTTATGTCCTTTGGTGTGAACGACAGCTGCCCATAGGTGCCTACAAGACCGAGATGTGTTGTGGTATTTTGCCCTTCAATTGCTGCCAATGTAACACCGGCTTGGAGAGCAGCATAACGAATATCAGCACCGTAACCGTATTTGAGAGGTCCGCGTTCAGAAGATAAAGTTCCTGTGCTTCCATAGGTGTAAAGGAAGAAACCGGTTTGTTTCTCTTCTTCTTTTCCTAAGACAGATGTTCTGATATTGGCTAAGAGCGCGTTTTGTTTAGCCATATCTGTTAATCCACTGTAGAAGAGAGCATTTGGCATGACCAAATAGCTTGCTGTTTGTGCTACAGGGGCGATCACACTTGGACCAGAGCCAGAACCCGCTTCAAGAATTTCAGGTTGTAAACGGAAATCCCAGAAATTTTCATTCTTTTCATCAAACAGGTTTTGCGCAACATCGGCTTTGCCTTGGCTTGAGTCTGGTCCATAGGCACGTAGTGTATACATATCCGGTAAGCCATCTCTTGTGGTATAGCCATTTACAAGTTTGAAAGAGTTTTCTTCTGCTTTTCCAGAAACTTGAATGAGTGACAGACCACGGATATTGGCAGCAGCAGAGGTATTTGCTTTGACATTGTTCCCTTCTAAGCGCCCCGTAACATAAACTGATGTGTTACCAGAGACATCTCCATTGATCAAAAGTCTATCGGTTTTTTGGTCATCTATTGCAGCACCATCACTCCATTCAGCGTTGAAGTAAATCTTCGCATCACCCGTTGCGTTGTAGACTTCTTGCGTGTCTGGTTTACCAGAACCTATATGCAATGTTTGGTAATGATCTTCTGTTGGTTTATCAAAAACAATGGAGCTGTTGTTGAGGTTTAGCACAGAAACATCAGAACGAGATCTTTGAGCAATATCAAGCAGATTACCATCATCATCTTTTTCATTTTTGCTGATTTTCAACGTCCATGTTGTATCGTTTTTCAGATCAAAGTGTACATTTCTGTCTTTAGCAATATTCGCTCTGCCCTCTAAAGTAGACTGATCAGCGTTTAATGTAAAAGTGCCGTTGGAGATCGCTTTTAAACCTGCTTGGTTCCAAACCCCTTTGTCTTTCAAATAAATGCCGTTTCCTAGTAAAACATCAGCATGGATTTCTGAATTTTTGAGATTTGCTGTACCGATTGCCAGATCTGCATTATTTTCAATGTCGTTATCAGTGAGAGCTCCAATAAGAATTCCAGTACCATTTTCAACGTGAATATCTGCATTGGTTAAATTGATTTCACTACTTTGATGTTTTTGGGGATCATTCGATTCATTGAGTTTGGTTTTAGAGAGACCTAAAAACTGCAAGCCACTGATTCCTGCTGTTACAGAGACATCTGTGAGATCAATAAGTCCACCATATGCTACGGCTAGTGCAACTTTTTTTACTTCTATTTTGTTTTCTACAGCACGTTGTGCTGCTTCAATATCACCATTAATCATCTTAATCGTGCTATTATTTCCTGCAAAAAGACCTTCATCAAAATTTTGAATGGTTGTTTTACCATTTAATTCGATTGCACTATCAGGTTCTGAAGCGTTTACAGCAACGGTCTCATTTTTACTTTCACCACCGGTCATTGTTAAATCTCCGCTAATGATTTTACTCCCACCATCTGCATAAAAACCTTCATCAACATTTTCAATAATCGTTTTGCCCGTTAAAGTAATTTCACTCCCAGAGTCCGCTGTCCATACACCAGAGCGGTCTTTGTCGGGGTCTTGATCAGTTGCTTCACCACCGATAACGGTTAAATTTTCACTGGTGATTTTACCACCATTAACTGCTCCAAGACCGTTCAAAGTATTGTTAATTTTTGTATCGCCATGCAATTCAATTGTGCTATCAGGACCAAAGGCCTCTACACCGGTTCCTGTGCCATCTGTTGTTAAAGCAACATCTGTGGCATCAATCTGTCCACCTTTTTCTGCAAATAATGCAGCTTTTTCATTCTTTATTGTTACTGTTCCTTCTGCCATTGTGATCTTAGATCCTGAACCTTCTGCATGAAGTCCATAACCATCAGATGATGTAACTGCAGCTTTTTCGTCTAAAGTAATGGTGCTGCCTTCTT
>NZ_JBHIMA010000016.1:7254-9722 GCF_042193775.1 Bartonella sp. OD88NMGDW
CTGTCCACCTTTTTCTGCAAATAATGCAGCTTGTTTTCCACTTACAGCACCTTTTGTCTTCGTGATTTGGGCTTTTGGACCTTCTGCATGAAGTCCATAACCATCAGATGATGTAACTGCAGCTTTTTCGTCTAAAGTAATGGTGCTGCCTTCTTTCGCATATACCCCATCAGTTTTTCCGTCGAATGATCCTCCAGAGACTGTTATTGTGGAGTTATTATTTGCAAATATGCCTGTTGTCGCTTTAGTGACGGTTACATTGCTTAAAGACACAGTGCTTTTTTCGGCACTTATTCCTTTATCTATCAAGGCGTCATCTTTGCTGCTCGATATTTTTACATTGTCCAGCGTGTTTTTATTTTCATCACTTCCGCTAGCGTTGAAAAGAGCACCTATTTGAGATGCTGTGATGGAACCACCGGTCATACTGGCTGTAGCTGTATTTTGTATATCAAGGCCGTTTGCAACTTTTTCAATGGTTGTTGTGCCTTTTAATGTAATGACGCTGTTAGCGCCATCGGCTTTTGCGCCAGTACTCTTTTTTTCAGTTTCAGAGCCGGTTATTGTCAAATTTTCACTAACGATTTTGCTACCAAATGCTGTATAAAGCCCAGTTACCATATTTTCAATGGTTGTTTTGCCTGTTAATTCAATCATAGTATTTGGCAAGTAGGCCGCTATACCGGTGCTATTGGTATTTTTTTCGTTCTGAGAGCCGGTTATTGTTAAATCTTTACTAACGATTTTGCTACCAGTTGTTGCCCTAAGACCACCGCCAGCAATGTCTTTAATGGTTGTTTGACCCGTTAATTCAATCACGCTATTAGCACCATCGACGAATATACCAATGCTGTCTTCTTTAGCTTCAGGAAGGATTATCGTTACATCTTTTGCAGTGACTTTACTGCCCTTATTTACCAGAAACCCGTTTGCAACTTTTTCAATGGTTGTTTTGCCTGTTAATTCAATTGTACTATCAGGATCTGTGGTTGTTACACCAGTTCCTGTATCGTCTCCTTTTATTTTTAAATCTTCGCTGGTGATTTTACCACCTGTTTTTGCTAGGATCCCATCCACAGCTTTTTCAATGGTTGTTGTGCCTTTTAACGTAATTTCGCTACCAAGATCTGTAGATGTTACACCAGTTTTTTCAGATTCAGTACCGGTTATTTTTAAATCCTTGCCAATGATTTTTCCAGCATTTGTTGCTTTAATCGCATCATAGTTTTTTTCGGAGGCGTCGCTGGAGACGTCTTTTACGTCTTCATTACTTGTAGCACTTAGGACTGTCGCATATGCGCTGAAATGGGTGCTAAACAGCATGACAGCTACGGCAGCTGTGCCGGATAAAAGAGATTTTTTAAACATTTAGATATTTTCCTTAACTTATAAGCCCCACGCATTCTTCCCCCGCTTACAAGAAGGATATCAAAATGAATGGTTTTCTACTTTGGAGATCAATAGATTGTTTTTATTTTTATGTAAAGTATAAAAATGTTTTTTTATAAAAAATACATAACGTTATATTATTATATTATTATATTATTCATTATGAAATAAATATAAAACTAAATTATAAATAAAAATTATTTTATAATATTATAAATTATTTATATTTTTTGATTGTATATCATAGTGTTATTATTGTGCATTGTTTAGAGATAAACTTTATTGAGTTATAACAAGAAAGAAAAGAATGGAGAAAATATTAGAAAAAAGAAACAAGAAGAGAGGAAATGAGCAATAAAGAATAGCAGTATCTATGCTGCTGTGGATATACAAAAAAGAAAGTTTGTCGTTTGACAGGAGTTTTTTTTAAGTGGGAATAGGTGGGAGTTTATGATTTTTTTATGACTAATTTTCACCATTAAATGGGCGTTTTATCAAAATGGATTTTGACATCTAAAAAATAGTGAAAATGAGAAAAAACTGTGATTCAATGGAAAAATAGGAAAAGGCTTTGAAGATTTAAAAAAAACTCTGTGAAAGCCTAGAAAACCGCCTTTTAAGCCCCTTTGAAAAAAATCTATAAATTGTGAACTTCGCTCCAAAATCAGCCCAAAAAGCAAAAAAAGATATAATATGTTAAAAACAAAGTGTTATTAAAAATCTTAATGTAAGGAGAAATGCACCTTCATTTTCCATTGTATAATGATGGTTAGGTTGGATTTGTGTAGTTCTTGAGTGCTTTTCCAACCTCTATTTGACGTTTTAAATGCAATTTTAAAAAGAGGTAAGGTAAGCTCTATTTTTTCTCTGTCTTTGATGTTTTGAACAAGCTCTTGTAACTTTTTATCAAGCTCTGCTACGAGTTCCGCTGTATCTTCAGGGGGAAGTTTAATTGTTGCATTTTTGTTACCTGATTGATCCCTTTGTACGGGTGGCAAATTCTGATGGGGGTGTTAGTGTTAAACCCGCAAGTCCTTTTGCTGCCGCCATGTTTATCAAACGTGATAAGCAAAGGGGTG